>NZ_JBDODP010000020.1:0-50380 GCF_044582135.1 Guyparkeria halopsychrophila
GTGACGTGCTCGACGCGCATATCGTGGTTATCCTGCACGGCCCGGAAATTCCGTTGTTCACCGCCGAGACGTACGACGAGAACAGGGAGCTGATGGAACGGGCACAGTCGTTGACCGTCGCCGGCAATATCGAGTACCGCCTGTGTGCGGTCGCGGCCGCGCTGCGTGATGTCGAACCCGAGGACGTGCACGGGTTCGTCAAGGTGGTGCCCATGGCCGACGCCGAGATCATCGAATTGCAGCATGAAGGCTATGCCTATATGCAGTGAGGGGTGTTACATGCCACGCACTGCGTCACGGATCGAATCGATTCCCGCATCAGGAAAGGTGGGCGGAATCTGTTGAGCGGCGGCCCCCGCGATGGTTGGAGAACAGATGTGGCCGCCATATGCGCTTTATCCGTACAAGGTTGTGACAAGGAACAGTCATCTGATCGAAGCGGGATCGCTTTGGTCGCAACAAGCGTCAGGAGGACGACATGAAGAAAGGGTATCTACTAGCACTCGCGGCAGTCTCTGCGGCCCTCATCGCAGGCTGTGCGACCAGCCACCAGCCGCCCAATTGGGTGTATGAGGCGTGGTCGAAGCACGACGTGCCGGCCAAGCAGGTGCAGGCCGAGATGCGGGAATGCGGCTATCGTGACGTCGATCGAGCGAACGACTTGTCCGCACGGGAAGCGGCTCAGGCCGAAGCCTGCATGCGGGACAAGGGGTTTGAGTTGGACCTGTCGAGCTACCGACCCAATAACTGCTATGGCAAGGCGCCCTATCTCTGTAAGCGGTTGTGGGGTGGTCGCGCGCCACAGACTGAGCGGGTAATGCCCTCGACCAACTGACCCGAGATCGTAAGTTGATGGTTTGAAGAAAGTTGCCCAGCTGAATCGGCTGGGCATCTTTGGTTCTCGGAATGGTGTTTGATTTCGAAGGGACGTGCTCCCCAGGAGTCGAGTCTGTGTGTGGCGCATGTCCGAACGGACCGGACTCAGGGAGGGGTGTGCGGCTCGGAGGGTCTGCGTAGACGAGCAGGCGGGTAGAGATGGCCTCATCCAGGCCGTGGCCATTGAGCTTCCGCGCCACTGGGCATATCGACTCGTCTGCCCGTCGTGTCTCGGCGATGGAACTGTGTGGGCACGAACACCGTCTGACAGTGTAGATCGTTTCCGCCTGTTCCTTACGTTTGGGTGACTAGCGGAAAATGACTGGGGTTTGCCTTTATTCCGGCGATGGTCCTGTGACATCTGACGATGCAGGCCGGGGCCACGAGGTGGGTTATGAGTGAGTCAGTTGATCAGCAATGCACATTGACCTCCACGGTCGCTGACCTGGCAGGGCGGGTCCCCATGGGCTTGCGGTACATCACCGTGTGTGGCCTGCTGGCGGTGGCGCATCCTCCCGCCATCGCGCTTGCGGAAGAACCTTACGCGGGCATTCATGTGACTATCTTGGATATCCGCAACAGCACCGGCAAGGTGGCCTGCGCGCTCTTCGAGTCGTCAGAGGGATTTCCGAAAGAGTTCGTGAAATCCGCGACCAATATCGGGATGCTGGAAATTAAGGACACGCGGGCGCGTTGCCACTTTCTGGATATTCCGGCGGGGAGGTATGCACTGGCGGTTATTCATGACGAGAATCTGGACGGCGAGCTGGCGACCAACTGGCTGGGGGTTCCCACGGAGGGCTACGGGTTTTCCAATGATGTAACCGCCACGCTGAGTGCGCCTTCATTCGAAGATGCCCGGTTTGAATATGATGGGCGGGATCTGGACATGACGATTAGCCTGAATTACTGATCGATCGGTCCTAACTGAAATCGCCGGCCAGACAGCAAAACGCCCAGCCGATTTGGCTGGGCGTCTGTCGTTGCGGCGGGCGGTTTCTTAGGAGAAGAACGCGGCGACGGCCGAGTCGAGGGTGTCGCGCATGTCCGGGTCGTCGGTGATCGGACGGACCAGGGTCATGGAGCAGGCATCGCGCGGGTCGACGCCCTTGGCGATCAGCTGGCCTGCGTAGACCAGCAGGCGGGTGGAGATGCCTTCGTCCAGGCCGTGGCCCTTGAGATTGCGCGCGCGCTGGGCGATTTCGACCAGCTTGCCGGCGGTGTCGCGGTCGACGCCGGTTTCGTGGACGAGGATCTCGGCCTCGGTCTCCGGGTCCGGGTAGTCGAAGTCCAGTGCGCCGAAACGCTGCTTGGTCGACTGCTTCAGATCCTTCATCAGGTTCTGGTAGCCGGGGTTGTAGGAGATGACGATCTGGAAGTCGGGGTGGGCCTCGACCAGTTCGCCTTTCTTCTCCAGCGGCAGGACGCGACGGTGGTCGGTCAGCGGGTGGATGACGACCGTGGTGTCCTGGCGCGCCTCGACGATCTCGTCGAGGTAGCAGATCGCACCAATGCGGGCGGCCGTGGTCAGCGGGCCGTCCTGCCAGCGGGTGCCGTCCTTGTCGAGCAGGTAGCGACCGACGAGGTCTGAGGCGGTCATGTCCTCGTTACAGGACACGCTGATCAGCGGGCGCTGCAGCTTCCAGGCCATGTACTCGACGAAGCGGGTCTTGCCCGAGCCGGTTGGGCCCTTGAGCATCATCGGCATGCGCGCCTTGTAGGCCGCCTCGTAGAGATTGACCTCGTCGTGGACCGTGCGGTAGTACGGCTCGGTCTTGATGCGGTATTCGTCGGCGTTCGCGTTGCTGTCGCTGGTGCCGTTCTGGGGGGATTGATCAAACAGCATGTTGCACTCTCGTATTCTGGTTGGATGTCTGGGTCGGGGCGACGACCGCCATGTGGCCCGGCGTGATCAGCCCTTGAACTTCACCAGGCGGCTGACCTGGATGTCGGAGATGAAGACCACGCCGCTGTGCTTGTTGAAGAAGGGCGTGAAGCCTTCCAGGATCGGCTCGACGAGTTCTTCGGGTACCGCGGCAATGATCATGATCAGCACCTCGTCCTCGTTGAACATCAGGTGGCCTTCGTGAAAGCCCTGGCTGCCCTTGCCGGAGAGGTTGCCGATGATGGTGTAGCCCTTCACGCCGGCGCGATCAAGTAGGTCGGTGGCGAAGGCCTGGTGCTCGCCCTCGAGGATGATCTCGAGCTTCTTCAACGGTTTGAGGTTCAGGTTGTTCATGCAGGGATCTCCTCCGCAGCAGGTTGATCGGTCGCGTCTTGCTCGGCGGTGGGCAGGGCCTCCTGCCGCCACTCGCCGTCGACGAATCGGTGCAGTCGGCCGGTCTCGGGATCGAGGATCACCGCCAGTACCCAGCCGTTCTTCACCAGGCTCTTGACGCCGGAGACGCCGTCGATCGCCGCGCGGGCGTGTTCGAACGGCGCTTCGATGACCGTGAGCAGGCGTATCGGGTCATGGTACGGCAGGCCATCATAGAGCACCGTCTGCGAGGGCAGGCCGGTGCGCAGGTCGGAGAGGTTGCCGGTGACCACGCCGAGACGGCAGGCGACGTTGTGATAGGCCTTGCTGCCGCTGCCGTAGTGCTCGTTGTCGACCGCCGAGAAGTAGTGTTCCATGTTGATCCACTGGCCGACGACCAGCGGGCCGGTGAGGATGTTCTCGAGCAGTCGACCCTTGGGGTCGACGCGGTAGTCGTAGGACTGCAGGAAGGTGCGGCCTTCCAGATCGGTCGCCTCGGTCAGGTGACGCCGCCCGATGATAAAGCCGGCGTTGCGCGCCAGGCCCCACTCGGGGCGCACCTGGGTCCAGTCGACCGTGTTGCGCTTGGCCTTGCGGGCCGCCTTGACTGCATCGAGTTCCGGCTCGCCGTCCGGCTCCAGGGTCTGCAGGCGTTCGGTGGCGGTGCGGCGCATGCCTGCGCGCAGGCCGTTGCGCAGTCGTTCGAGGTAGACGAGATGACTGGCCGGCAGCAGGTCGAGATCGTGCAGCTTGACCTCGTCGGAGGTGGTGTTGTGCATCGCCGGCAGGAACCAGGCATCGTCGGGGATATCGATGCCTTCGGTGCGCAAGCGGCGGCGAATCTCCGGCTTGTTGCCCATGTGCGCCAGTACCCGTGCGCTGACCAGCCCGTGACTGCCGCCACAGGCGCCGCAGTCCAGCGCGGACTCGTAGGGGTTATTGTCCGACTGGCTGCCGTGGCCGGTGAGGATGATGAAACGCGAGAACTGCTCGGTCAGGCCGATCGAGCGCAGGGCCTGGGCGACGAAGAAGGTCTGCTCGTCGAGCGAGAAGCCGATCCGGCCCAGGCGCTCGAGCTGCATCTGCGCGTAGGAGCGGTTGATGCGGTAGTCGGTCTGCAGCGTCTTGATGAACTTCGATTCGGCGCTCTCGCTCAGGGCGAAATCGCGGGCGAAGCTCGTCTGGCCGACGTGTTTTTCCATCGCCGCCTCGCGCAGTTCGCGAATGGTCGAGTCGGTGATCGCCTCGCGCTCGATGCCGAACTCGTGGTGGATCGCCTTGACGATGATCACGCGCTGCAGGGCACGGACCACCGAGTCGGCCTGCTCGCGGGTGAGCTTGTCGACCATCAGGCGGGTCGAGGGCTTGTCCGCCTCGATCTTGTTTCGCCAGCGGTTGTAGGCCGCCGGGGCGATGGTCTTGCCGATCATGTCGAAGCCGAACAGCAGACCGATCGCCTCGACGGTGAAGTAGGGCGAGAGGACCGAGTGCTTGAGATCGTGCAGCACGTGCTCGGCCGAGGAATACAGGTCGGTATCGAGCTTCTCCGCGCCGGTGGTCACCTCGAGCACGAGGTTCTTGGGCGTGAGCAGGACCGGGCAGAGGTGATCTTCGCTGCCCTTGCCCAGCGCGATGAAGCTGACCGGCACGCCGAAGAAACCGGCGATGCCGTAGGTCTGGTAGTCGCCGATGGTCTCGAGCTGACGGCGGATGCGCTCGGAGCGCACGTCGATGCAGAACAGCATCTGGGCGAACGGGCGCTTCTCGCGCGGTTCGGCGGCCGTCAGACGCAATTTGCCCAGCATCGAGCGGCGATAGGTCGCCTCCATGGCCTCCAGCCACACCATGCCCTCGCGCTTCTCGAAGGCGGCCAGCTCGTCGAGCACCTCGACCAGTCGATCGTGATCCAGGTCGCGGAAGGTCTCCGGCGCACCGGCCAGCTCGGCCAGTTCGTCAAGGGCACGGGCCTGTCGCTCGCCCTCGGCGCGGCGCTTGGTCGGCAGGTAGCGGGTGAGCAGGCTGGCGACCTCGGCGGGCTTGCCGCGCGCGACCACGTCCTCGACCGCCTCGGCGTGGGCCGGCAGTACCCCGCCGGTGAACAGTTCGTGGCGCAGGTAGCACTCGGCCGGGCGCTCGGTGATCAGGGCCTCGAGCGCCTCGCGGTTGCCCGGCATCTTGCGCCGGCGGGCGTGCTCGCGGATCAAGGAGAGGGCCAGCACCAGCCGGATGGCGAGAAAATCGACCAGGTCGGCCGGGTATTCCTGCGCCCAGTGGTAACGGCTGGCGGTCGAGCGCCAGCGGATGAAGCCCGCCCAGCCGTGCATGTGCGTGAGTTCGCGGACGATCAGGTCCTGCCAGACGTCCTCCGGGATGCCCAGCTCATCGAGGATGTAGGCGATGATCCCCTCGGGGGTTTCGCTCTGCACCAGGATCTTCTGGATATGCAGCCCGCGCAGGAACAGGCGCAGGTTGCGGCGCGCCAATGCGCTCCAGGCGGTGAACAGGCCCTGCTCGCGCCCCGGCATCTGCCAGGCCGATTGGCCCTCGTCGAAGAAATCGAGGCAGGTCTTGATCAAGAGTTCGTCGAGCGTCTCGCCGATGCGGGTGCCGTACAGGAGATCCAGTGCCTCGTAGAAGGGACGTTCGGCCGGGAAGCAGCCGCGCAGGCGTTCGGCCAACGTCTCGACATTCATCGACGCCGGCTCGTCGGCACGGTCGTGCAGGGCGGCGGCAACATCGTCGAGATCGGCGACCGTGCGCTTGGTGATCACCGGATCACGTCGCTCGGTCAACAGCGTGCAGAGCAGATCCTGCCCGCCGATCGCCTGCAGGGCTGGGCGCTCTTCGAGCGCGGCGGCCACGCTGGCCTCGAGGGTATCGCGGTCGACGCGGCCCTCGTTGAACAGGCGCTGGTAGTCGGCGCGCGGCAGGAAGCCTCGGCCGTGGAACAACTCTTCGCCACGCTCGACCGCCTCGGGGAAGGGCAGGTCCTCCAACCCGTGCAACGGGTTGTGGTGGATGAAGGTGCGCATCGGCCAGAAATTGGGGATTGGCTCGGCGGCCATGTGCACCATCGAGCGGATCTTCAGACCACGTCCGAGGGAAAGGGTCATACAGCACCTCCTGTCCAGATCAGGCCGGCGGCCACCATCACCACGACCAGGCCGGCGACCAGCCACGTGGTAGAGCGGGGCAGGTCGTCGGCGATCGGGCCGCTACGCGGGCCAAATATCGTGCCTTGCAGCAAACGCGCACCGGCCCAGCTCCATAACAGCCAGGTCAGCAGGATGCCGATGGCGACTCCGAGCGTGGCGCCACTGAGCACGGCCAGCAGGGCGAAGAAGCCCGGGAACAACGGCAGGGCCATCGCCGCGAGGGTGACCACGGCGATCACGCCGGACAGGCGCGGCAGGTCGCGCGCCAGGCCACCGCGCAGGCCGGTGTAGGCCGCTTCCAGCCGACGGGCCAGCGCATCGCGCACCAGCAGCATCAGGACCGGTGCGACCGTCATGGCCAGCGTGAAGGCGATCAGGTCGGACCCGGATGGCCCCTGCATGACGAACAGCCACACCAGCGGCCAGGCGGAACTGGCCAGCATGGCGGCCCAGCGGCCGACCTCGCGCACGGTGAGCATCCGGAAGGCGTAGAAGATCGCGCTTAAGGTCGCCCAGGTCGCCAGCACCGTGCCGGCCGGGGCGAGATCGCCCCACAGGATCAGGGCGACGCCGATCTGCGGCCAGACGATGAACAGTGCCAGACGCGCAAACGGGTTGGTGGTGCCGGCGGCCAGCCGATTGAACACGAGGCTGGCCGGGAACAGCGGCAGGAAGAACGCCGCGAGGATGATCAGCAGACCGGACATATCAACTCCACTTCAACCAGACGTTCAGGCGCTTGGAGAAATCAAGCAGGGTGACCGTCATGCGGTCGTAGACATCGGCGACGTAGAACTCGCGCGAGAACAGCGAATACAGCGTCAGCCGGGCGTTGCCGTGCCCCTCGTCGACCCGTTGACGGCGCACGTTGGTGAGATACGCGCCCATCCAGCCGAGCACCACGATCAGCGCCAGCAGGATCACCAGCATGTCGAAGGTGACCGCATCGATCCCCGCCGCGCTGTAGAGCGAATCGCGGAAGGCGGCATCCGGATAGAGGAAGGTCTCGAAGCTGTGGCCGACGAAGCTGTAACCCACCACGATCAGCGCGAACGAGAGGATGATCAGCGCCATCATCCGCACCGGGTTCTCCGAATCCAGGCGGTGGGTGGCGAACAACACCTGCACACCGGTGATCCAGCCGAAGAACAGCAGCACGATCGCGCCCTGTTTCTGGAAGAAGTCCTCGGCGACCCAGGCGTGGGCCATCACCAGGATGACCAGCGGCACGATCAGCGTCACCGCGCCGATGATCAGCCAGGGCAGACGGGCCGGGGCGGACTTGCGCTCGACCAGGAAGTCGTAGAGCGGGTCGTTGGGCACGCCGTCGTGCTTGCGCGCCGCGCCGATGACGTTACCCGCGCCCAGGAACATGGTGCCCTTGAACAGGCCGTGGGCGATCAGGTGGAAGATCGCAAGGGCGAAGGCGCCCGCGCCGGTCTCCATGATCATGAAGCCCATCTGGCCCATGGTCGAATAACCCAAGGATTTCTTGATGTCGTTCTGCGTGAGCATCAGCACCGAGCCGATCAGCGCCGTGACCAGGCCCACGACGAACAGCAGGTGCAGGATCTCGCCGCTGTGGACGAACACCGGCGCGAAGCGGTTGATGATGATGCCGCCGGCATTGACGATGCCCGCGTGCATCAGCGCCGAGACCGGCGTCGGGCCTTCCATGGTGTAGGGCAGCCAGGTGTGAAACGGGAACTGGGCGGACTTGGCGAACGCCGACAGCGCGACCAGGAACGCCACGGTGCCGGTCACCGGCAGGTTCATGAACGTGCGCACATCGGGCGACTCGGCGATACGCTCGAACAGGGTGGGGAAGTCGAGCACCCCGTAGGCCTGGAACAGGATCACGGCGGCGAGCACCAGCGGCAGGTCACCCAGCCGGTAGGTGATGAACGTCCAGAAGGCGTACCGCTGCGCGTTGGGCGGCTCGGTGTTGTGGGCGAGCAGGAAGTAGAGCACCACGCCGATCAGGTGCCAGGCGATCAACAGGGTGATCAGGTCGCCGGCCATGACCATCAGCAGGATCGAGCCGGTCATCAGGTCGAGCAGCATGAAAAAGCGCCCGTAGCCCGGTTCCTCGATCATGTAGCGGATCGAGTAGATGTGGACCACGAGACTGATGCCGGAGACCACCAGCGCCATGATCGCGCTCAGCGGGTCGAGCTGCAGCCTGCCCCAGCCGTTGGCCAGGCCCATCCATTGCGGCCCGGTATCCCCGGCGATGTAGGCGGTCAACTGGAAGGCGGCGATCACCACCACGAGGAGGTTGATGCCGACACTCAGTCGTGCCACCCGCTTGCCCATCCGGCCACCCAGCAGGTGCACCAGCAGCGCTGCGAGGAAGGGCAGCAGGGGTATCAGCCATTGCAGTTCGATCATCGTCTCACCCTTTACGGTACCGCCGGCTGATGGCCGGGCCGTTCATTCCCGATTGTTGTTATGCCCCCGACCCGTGAGCGGCAGGATGAGCCAGACAGGGGGCGGGTCGAGGGCGCGGCACCATGCCGCGTCGTTCATCGTTGCGTGCGCTACTTGGTCATCGACAGGTACAGCGCCGGCAGTTTCTCCGGCAGGCGCGAGACGTGGTCGAGCACCATGAAGTTCTTGGGCCCGAACACCCGCGAGACGTACTCGTCGGCCTGCGGGTCGAGGGTCACGCAGAAGGTCTCGACCCCCTGGCGGTGCAGTTCCTCGACCGCCTTCTTGGTGTCGTGACGCAGGTACTGCGGATCGCGCACGTCGTTGTCCGAGGGCTCGCCGTCGCTGAGCAGCAGCACGAGCTTGCGTTGGCTGGGACGCTGGCGCATCACGGCACCGGCGTGACGCAGGGCCGCGCCCATGCGGGTCGACAACTGCCCGGTCATGCCGGCCAGGCGCGCCTTGGCCTTGTCGCCGTAGGGCTCGCCGAAGTCCTTGAAGCGGTAATACTCGACGTCGTGGCGGCCGTTGGAATCAAAACCGTGGATGGCGAACGGATCGCCCACCCGGTTGATCGCATCGGCCAGCAGGGTGGCCGCCTCGCGGGCCAGATCGAGCACGGTGGTCTCCTCGTCGCCGCGGCCAATCGCGTCGTTGGTCGACTCGGACAGGTCGATCAGCAGCATCACCGACAGGTCGCGGACCTGCAGGCGGGTGCGGATGCCGATGCGCGGATCGGGCGTCTGGCCCATGCGGATGTCGATCATCGCGTTGACCGCCGCATTCAGATCGATCTGGTCGCCGTCCTCGACCTTCTTCTCGCGCACCACGCCCTGCGGCTGGATGCCCTCGATCAGGTACTTCAGGCGCCGGACCAGCGGCTTGTGGCGCTCTAGGATCGCGTCGATCGACTCGGGATCGCCGTCAACCGGGCGCTTCTCGTTGATGGTGGTCCAATACGGGCGCTCGAGCTGCGACATGTAGTCCCACTCGGAGTAGTGCACCGGCGAGGCCGTGCGGTCCTCGGCAAAAAGGTCGGAGTACTTGCGACCGTGATTGTCGTAGAGCTCGGTGCCCAGCACCCAGACCTCGTCGGCATCCTCGGCGGAGATGTTCTCGATGTCGAGTGAGTTGAGCATCTCCAACAGGGAGACATAGCGACGCTTGTCGTCGATATTGCCTTCACGCTTGATGTCCATTGCCGACTCGGGCTTGTCGAACAAGAAGCGGTTGTCGTCGCGGTAGGGGATGCTGGGCACGTCCTGACTGGGGCTGAAGTGCAGACCCAGTTGCTCGACCCGATCGGCCAGCGCCAGGCCGGCCTGGCGGACGCGTTCGTAGTCCTCGAGGTCCTCGCGGATCGAGGTCACCGCTTCGCGGGCCTGGGCGATCAAGGGATGATCGTCGGCGTAGTTCGGGTCGAGCAGGGCGAGTGCCAATCGGTCGAGCAGCGGGCCGACTCGCTCGGGATCGGTTTCCTCGTGGCGATTGACCGAGATCCGCGCGATGCGCGTCCACAGCGGGGCCAGTCCGGGGAAATCCTTGCCGGCCAGGGTTTCCACGCGCGCGTCTTCCATCAGACCGATGAAGGTCTGCTGGAGCTTGGAGGCGTCTTCGGACTCGGTATCGAAGTCCGAGTAGATCATGTGCGCGGCGGCGTGGGCGGCCGAGGCACGATAGAGATTGACGCCGTCGACCGACGAGTCATCGCGGTCGACGTAGTCGTCGAAGGCATCGGGCAGGTTGATGAACGGCCCCTCGATGAACGGCCGGTAACCCTGTCGGCTTTCGAAGTCGCCCGAGGTGGGGCGCAGCAGGAAGTTGCGCGCCCACAGGGCACGCAGGTACAGCACCAGGCGGCGCTGCACGTCGACGAACAGGGTGCCGCGGCGCTCTTTTTGCAGGACGGCCTCGGCATCGGGGCTGGCCAGACTGAAGTAGGCGTCCAGCGCCTCGAAGTTGGTGCGGTGGGCGTTGATGCCCCAGGTGGCCCAGCGTCGCAGCCCACCCAGGGTCAGCACCTCTAGCAGGTGGTCGAGCTGCGTGAGCATGGGGCGCAGGGCACGTGGCGCCTGCCCCAGGATGTAGTTGACCAGTGACAGGTACTGCTGGAACAGCGAGGCCTCGCCCAGGCGGTTCGCGGCCACCGGGGCGGTGGAGAACAGCAGGGTGAGTACCGCCGCACTGGTCTTGGAGAACATCTTGATCGCCATCGAGAGCAACTCGAAGGCAGCATCGGTACCAAGCTCTCTTGCCACCTGAGGCGTGGCTTCGATGTAGGCGAGGACCAGTTCCTCGCCCCGACCGAGCGATTGCAGGCTGATCGCGCCCTCGAGATAGGCCTCGAGCGCACGCGGCGCGAAGACCCGCGAGGCATCCACCCAATGGATTTCGAGGATCTCGCGTGCGGATTCGCCCAGTTCGTCGAGGCGCTCGTGGTCTTCTAGCCGTGCACTCGTCATGACATCGATCGTGGCTCTGCTTGTGGCAAGGAAGAAAGCGGGCCGGCGTCTGGCCGGCCCGACGGCGGGATCAGTCCGGCCAGACGCGGCGCGGGTGCAGCGGCTGCTCGCCCAGACCCGGGGCCTTCTTCGGCTTGGTGGCCGGCTTGCGGGTGGTCGAGGACTTGGTCGCGCTGCTCGACTTGGCGGCCGGCTTCTTGGCAGTCGTCTTCGTCGACGGTGACTTTCGGGCGGGGGTAGCACGCTTGGCCGGGGCCTTGCGGGCGGTGGAGGTGGACGCCGTCGATTTGCTCGCGGTGTTGCCTGCCGCCGGCGTCTTGCTTGCCGTGCTGCTGGTCGCTGCCGGCTTGGATTCGGCCTTGGTGGTTTGGGTGGTCGCGGTCGGCTTGGACTCGGACTCGGACTCCGACTTCACGCTGGCGCTCAGCTTGTCTTCCAACTTGCTCATGGTGACGTTACCTCGTCGATGATGTTCTCGATTTCGTCCACCGCCGCGCGACCACGGCCGCCAAGCTGGTAGACGCTCACTCCCTCCACGACCGCCGTTCGATAGGCGGCCCGACGGCGGACGGCCGCCGGGAGGACGGGCAAGCCAAGCCCCGCGACGGCATTTTGCATGGCACGGGTCATGGCGCTACGCGGTTCGGTCTGGTTGAGCAACAGAGCCGCGGAAAGGGATTTGTTGCCGCTCTCGCGCGCCTTGTTCACCGCCTTGACGGTGTCGGCACTCGCCCACAGGTCCAGCGGCGAGGGGAGAACGGGGATCAGGACCTGGTGACTGTGAAGCAGCAACTCGATGGTCACGTTCATGTCCAGCGAGGGCGGGCAGTCGACGATCACGTAGTCGCAATGCTGGCGTGCCGCCGCAAGGTTGGCATGGGCATCGTCGTGTTCGTCGAACAGACGGGGCAGGCCCGACTTGGCCTCGCCCCAACCCGACCAGTGGCGTAGGGCACCCTGGGGATCGGCGTCGACCAGACCCACTTCCGCCCGCCGGGCGAGACCGGAGGCCAGGTTGATCGACAGCGTGGTCTTGCCACAGCCGCCCTTGAGGTTGGCCAATGCGATGACGTGTGCGGCCATGGTGTCACCCTCCTTGATGGGGTCAGCCTGCCTGGTTAACCGATCGAGTTAACCCGTTTGGGTGTGCTCGGCCAGCTTTGACGCCTGCTTGGCGAAGCGTACCTCGAGATCGCCGAGCGTCTCCTCGAGCGGAGAGACATTGACGCTGACCTGGGTGCGGTCGAATTGCAGGCTGGGGTGGTAACCCATTTCCTCGGAGATCTCGGCGAGGCGATCGAGGAAATCACGTGTCTGCGAATATTCCTCGAACTCGAATTTGCGGATCAGCATGGGGGGACGCTTCTGGGTCTGCCAGCCGTCCACCTGGATGTCGGTCGTCTCAACCATGTGCGTTCTCCCTGAGAACTCGTGTTGCCTAACCGCCGAGCTGACGGACGTGGCCCAGCTCCTCGTTGAAGAGATGGGCGAAGAGGGCGCCGGTCTCGTTCGGCTGGAATCGCCGGAACCAGTTGGCCGTCTCCTCGTAGAATCGAACGGTCTCCCATTCCTTGGCCCGACCCAGCGCCAGAAGTTCCTCTGGGTCGCGACCGGGTCGGACCGGGTCGAGGGAGAGCGCCGGCGGGGCGAACCCCAACCGCAGCATCTGCCGGGTGACGAGGTCGGCGTGCCCCTTTTCCTCGTCCGACAGGCGTATCAGTTGTTCGGCCAGCGAGTGCTGGCCCCAGAGCGATGCCAACGAGGCACGGGTGGCATGCTGCTGGGCGGATTCCATTTCCAGTTTCAGGGCTCGTCCAAGCAGCCCAATCACACGCGAGTTCGATCGCATGATCACGGTGAAACCCCTCAGAGCATAGGATTAGCGGCGTTTACGCGTCCGTGGAGGGGACGCACCAGGAGGATTCGCAATGGGCGGCATCCTCCGGCAGGATCAACTCGACCTCACCATGCACGCGGGCAATGATGTGGGCGGCCACCAGGCCATCGCCGACGCGTTCGCAGGCATCGGCACCCGCCCGAACGGCGGCGTTCACGGCACCGGTCTCACCGCGCACGAGGACGGTGACGTAACCGCCGCCGACGAACGAGCGGCCGATCAGCCGCACGTCCGCGGACTTGGTCATCGCGTCCGCTGCCTCGATGGCAGGCACGAGGCCGCGCGTTTCGATCATGCCCAGTGCAGTACCGGAATAAGCCATTTGGTGAACCCTCGGGTCGGTCAATCCAACAAGAGCCGTCAGCACTCATGTCTGAACGGCTCCTGATAAAAAATTGGGTTGGCAGACAGGGCCGTGCCACGAGGACACGACCACAGGAGCCTGCTCAAATTACCCGGAATTAGGCGTCCGGGGTCTTCGGCAGAATGTTCTCTACCTCGCCATGTACGCGAGCGATGATGTGGGCGGCTACCAGGCCGTCACCAACACGCTCACAGGCATCAGCGCCAGCGCGAACGGCAGCGTTGACTGCGCCGGTCTCACCACGGACCAGAACGGTCACGTAACCACCGCCGACGAATTGACGACCGACCAGGCGAACCTCGGCAGCCTTGGTCATGGCGTCAGCCGCTTCAATTGCCGGCACCAGGCCGCGCGTTTCGATCATTCCCAGTGCGATACCAGATACATCAGCCATTTGAGTTACTCCCAAGCTTTAGTTAAATCAGTCGGCGACATCAGGACGCCGACATTGCGTAAATCCGCCTTAGGCTTCCACGGCTTTCGGCAGGATGTTTTCTACTTCGGAATGGACACGCGCGATGATGTGCGCAGCAACCAGACCGTCACCAACGCGCTCACACGCATCGGCACCAGCGCGAACGGCGGCGTTGACCGCACCGGTCTCACCACGGACCAGAACGGTCACGTAACCACCACCGACGAATTGACGACCGATCAGGCGAACCTCGGCAGCCTTGGTCATGGCGTCAGCCGCTTCGATCGCCGGCACGAGGCCGCGCGTTTCAATCATTCCCAGTGCGATACCGGATACATCAGCCATCTTGTCTCTCCTCTCGAACGACTTGTTTAAACAGAAAACCGAATGTCAGCAAGGATCCCAATGATCGATGATGCCGACTATTGTCAGATCCGTCTGGATCTCGGGATCCGGGAGCGCCAACCGGGCGGCAGAACCGCTGACGGTGACGACCCATTTACCCTCTGGTGCCCCGACCGGGTCGGCCGCGACGTTGAGGCCGCCGGACTGATCGACCAGCACCCTCATGGAAACGTGTTTCAACCCGGGCACGCGCCGCGTGGCCACCAGGTCGGAACGTACCTGCATGATCTCCATGTCACTCAGCAGACCATTGGTCGATGATCCCGACGATGGTCAGGTCGGACGGGTAGGACTTGCTACCTGCCGCTTCCCGAGCCGCCGAGGAACCGACGCAGATCACCCAGTCGCCCGGGATGCAGCCGATGGCGTCAACGGCAACCTGCGGCGTGCCGCCCGGCTTGTCGGTAACGACCAGGAGCGGGCGGTGGCCCAGCTCGCCGATCCGATTGGTCGAGACCAAGGTCTTTTCGACCCGCATGATCTTCATGCCTGAGAAACCTCTTCAATTTCGCTGCCCGGCAGGCGGTCCTGAACGGTCAGCTGGAAATACAGCATGTCCTGTTCATCCAGCTCCGAGTGGCGCTCGCGGATCGCGTTGCAGACCCGCTGTGCCCGGGCCACGGCCCGTTCGCGTCCACCCGGAACACGACCGTCGTAACGGAAGTGGATGGCAATCGGGATGGGTAGTCCGTGGCTCACGTTGAGCTTGCGGAAAATCTTGATCCCGACGTCCAGGTCGTTCGTGTTCTCTTCTACCGTGTGGAGGTGCGCGAAATACGCCAGATTGCGCATCTGCACCTCCTCGAAGCCATCGCCGACGCTGATGTAGCGCTCGGCATGGCCGATGATCTCGGCCGGGTAACGCCCCTGATACCGCTCCGTCACGTAATCGATCTGTGACAGGTTGTTGATCAGCAGGCTGGCCACGAAGCGCCGCATGCCGTCATGCGGCTCGCCCCCGGTCGTACGCCCCCAGTCATCGGTTTCGTTGACCGAGCGGATGGCATCGTAAATGGCCAGATGGGCCGCATCGCGCTCCAGGTTCAACGTCTCCTGATACAGGTAGGCGTTGTCGATGTATCGATGCACGCTGACATCGCCGTTGGCGTCGGGGATATGGACGCGAATCGCGTCCGTGTCCGTGTCGACGCCCACCAGCAGGATGTCCGTGCTGGCACCACAGCAGTAGGTGTTCTCCACTGCCTGGCGGAAGGCCTGCAGCCGATCCAACGCGGCCTCGGCTGCCTTGCGCTCGTCGCTGCCATGCGCGGCGCAGCCTTCATGGTGAGGGTCCGAGGAGCTGCCGTGGTAGACCGCGATCTTGAGATAGCGGCTGCCCACGTCAGCCCGGTTCGGTACGCCCTCGCGAAACCGGCGGAGTTCGACCTCGCTCCAGAGCCGAAGATCCTCTTCGACGTCGAATAGTGCGCCGGCATACGCCTTGCGATAAGTGAACGACCAGGGCGGGAGCCGAAAGATAAACGGCATCAGGCCCTTTAACCGTCCGTCCGAGCAGGGGCTTATATCGACCGCGTGAAAACCGCAGTCGAGAAAGAAACTACTCGTGGACAGTGCGTCGTCCTTTTGGTCTTCCAGTTTGCGCCCGAACTGCTTGGTGGCAGCGTTGAGCGCCTCAAAGGTGGCACTTGCGAAAAGTCCCCGCAGATCCGGTCCTTCGATCCAGCTGTCGTTGACCTGGGCATCAGTGAAGCCATGGCCCAGCCGGTCGTTGGCCCGTGCCTGGATGCGGTCGCCCAGTTCCCCGTCACGGGGCAGGGCGGCCACGTCCTTGAGAAACGGCATGATGCGATCGAACCGCTCCTTGACGGAGTCTTCGCAATACGCCAGTTGCCGATTGGCCTCGTGGTTGGTGAGCGGGTGGCGACAACCGCGTTCCGGCAGCGAGGGGCAGGCCGGGTGCGCGACCGGCTGGGGCGCGCCCATCGGGCTGCGAAGCCCGCTGGGTGCACCCAGGCCGAACGGCGCCCGACGCTGGCCCAGTCGGGGCGCACCCTGACTGCTGCGACGAAACGGCTGTTGTGTCATTTGCCCTCTCATTCCAGCCACTTAGCCCCGAGCACCACCGGAGTAGGTGATCGTCGAGCCGTTCATGTCGGTACCGCTGCTGCCGGTGATCTTGGATGCCGGAACATCCGGACGCGGCACTTCACGGTTGACCCAGGCATTGCGTACGGCACCACGAGCCTCACCACGCAGGGACGGGTTGCGGCCCTGGGCCCACTGACCCTCGGTACCGGTCACCGAACCATTGCGCGACCAGTCATCACCAGAGATGCGGCAGCGTTCACCACCTTCTCCCGTGACGCGCTCACGCATCTGCGTTTCAGGAGCGCACTGCAGCGTGGCGTCAGCCGGAGGAGCGGCAGCCGGGATCTCCGGTTGCGGCTCTGAGGCTGCCACCGGCTGCGCCGGTGCGTTCTGAGTCGGTGCCGGAGCAACCGGGGCGGGTGCGGGTGCCGGTGCTGCGGCCGGTGTCGGCGCAGGCGTCGGCATGATCGAACCCATCCGCGGATGCGAGGCGCTCGGCTCAGGGTGACGGAACTCCGGCGTACCGGTGATCAGTCCCATGGCCATGTTGCCGGGGCCCGTGATACGGCCGCCGCCTTGATCAAAGGAACTGCCCGTGACGCGACCGCGAGCGGCGCGCGCCGGCGTGTTCACGCTGAAATCCTCGGGGGCCGTGATCGGCTCCTGGGACGGGGCGTAAGCCGCCTGTGGCGCGGGCCGTGCACTCGGCTGGGTCCGCGCGGCCAGCGGATGGCTGGTCGGTGCGGCACAACCGGTGTGCAATGCGTTGGCGTAGGGCGTGCCACTGACGTAGTGGTCATGACCGTACTCGTTGCCGGTGACATCCTCGGTCCAACCCATTGGCGTACCGCCAATGGACTGACCTTCACAGGTCATCGACGTCTCGACCTTCTCAGCGTGGGGTGCGGGCGAACCCGAGCAATAGGCACCATAGTGTTCAGTGCCGTAGTACTCGGTACCGGTGACGGGCATGCACCCCCCTTGCTCGTCACCGGACATCTTTGGGTGATGGTCGACGCGCTGACCGGTCAGTCCACGACCCGCGAGGGTGTGCATGGTCTGAACCTTGTCGACGCCGCCACCGCAAAAACGCGGTTCGCTGTACTGAGAACCCGTCAGACGGGAGCAGGAGCCCGGCTCGTTGCCCGTCACGCGCTCGCTACGGTCCACGAGATTGCCCGTGATCCGCTCACCGTGACGTGACTGATCGACGCCGACCTTGTCGTAGCCCGGCTCGGGACGCGTGTCGCAGAACGACTCGTACTGCTCGAAGCTCAGGTACTGGGTACCGGAGACATTACGGCAGGTGCCTGGCTCGTCACCCGTGACATGGCTGGAACGACCAATGGCGGTGCCGGACACGGCGCGACCGGTGTAGGTATGCGTTTCCGCCACCTTTTTCGGTGCCCCGTTGATGGTCATCCGCGCTACGCCCGAATCCGCGTACTCGGACCCGGTGATCGACCGGTTTGCGCCAGTCTCCCCACCGGTGGCCCGGGCCGGACGGAACTCGTCGCTACCGGTCACACGCATCTGCTTCTCGGTCCGACCTTCCACGACCTTGTCGGCGTGGCTAGGACGGGCCTTGGTGCCGCAGAACGATTGCAGGTCTTCGCTGCTCAGGTACTCGGTGCCGGTCACGGACTCGCAAGTCCCGCGCTCGTCACCGGTGACCTGATTGGCTCGACCTACCGCGGTGCCGCTGACGCCGTGACCGCGGGCGGTCGATGACGTGCGGACCTTCGGCGCGTTCGGCTGCGGGCGGGTGGAGCAGAACGACTCGTACTGCTCGTTACCGACGTACTCGGTGCCGGAAATCACCCGGCAGCTGCCGGATTCGTTACCCGAAACGCGACGCGAGCGCTCCACCTGGGTGCCCTTTACCTCACGGCCGGAAATCGTGTGACCGGTTTCCACCTTTTTTGGCGCGGACGCCTCGCTGGTGGCTTCCGGCTTGCGACGTCCGGTAGGACGGCAGGACGGGGCGCTGCCCCGGCCGTACTGGCACAGCATCTCGCGATGGCGCATGGCCGCTTCGCGTCCGCTGGCACTGGTGTCCAGATAACCCGGAACCTGGTAACCCACACGTCCCGGACCGCCCTGCGAGGCCGGCTTGGCCGGCAACGCACGCTTGCCTTTGTTTGCCATCGCCTCACGACGAGCCTGGCAAATCTGGCGCACGCGGTTGGCCTGGGGGCCAAGGCGGGCCGGACGCTTCTTGGCGACCGTGCAGAGCGACTCGAACGACGCCTCGTGCTCGGAGGAGTCGGCCTGGATGTCGTTGCTAGCCGGTGCCGGCTTCGACTGCGAGCGAACCTCGTCAGCGAAGGGCATCTGCTTGCGACCCGGGCCGCCCTGAGAGGCGGGCTTCGGCGGGAGTGCGCTCTTGCCGTACTTCGCCATGGCCTGGCGACGGGTACGGCAGACGGACCGCACCAGGTCCGCCTCGGAACCGTATTGACTCGGATCGGACTCGGCAAGCGAGCACATCTCGTCAACGGATTCCTTGGTGGACCCGGATGCGTGGGATTGTGAGTTGGCAGCGCCGTTGCTGCCGGAATCCCGCGATGCCGCGGGGTTCTGACGAGCGGCCGACGCGGCCTTTTTCCAGGTCGAGGTGCTGGCGTTCTTGCCGTGTGCAGACAACTGAGCACGACGGGCGCGGGACAGTTCCTTGCCGGTCAGACCGGCGAGGCTGCCGCCACCCTGAGAAGCTGCCGCGGTGTTGCCACCACGGGAAAGCTCCTCGCGTCGGGCGCGAGCTGCTGCACGATTTCTGGTTGAGTTGTTTCCAGATTGTACAGGCATGCCTGTTGTACCTCGTGTTGATGGTTGCGCTGCTCGCCCGAAGGCGGGCAGCCACATCGCTTATCAGCCGGCGCGGTAAACCACGAAGGCGATACCCTGGCTCTGGGTGAAGTTGTCATACGCAACCAGGCGAACGTGATGGCCCGGGTACTTGCGGTGGCACTCTTCGATCTCGGTGAGCACGTTGTCGACGTTGTCTTCACCGAAGAACGGCAGCTTCCACATGTCCCAGTAGTGGTTCATCATGTTTGCCGGCTCGACGTGCTCGACGCTCGGGCTCCAGCCCTGGGCGATGGCGTACTCGATCTGAGTGCGGATCTGGTCCGGGGTCATCGGCGGCAGGTAGGAGAAAGTCTCGAACTTGACCGTCGTCTTGTAGTCCTGCATTTGGTTCATGGTTTCTTACCTATGAGTCAGATTCTGGTTAAGAAGGCCTGGATTAGCGGTTCTGGGTGTCGAGCTTGTCGACGGTGTCGAACTCGAACTTGATCTCTTTCCAGGTTTCCATGGCGATCTTCAGTTCCGGGCTGTGCTGAGCGGCCTGGGTGAGGATCTCCTTGCCTTCACGCTCTACGTCACGACCCTGGTTGCGGGCCTCGACACAGGCTTCCAGAGCGACGCGGTTGGCGGCGGCGCCAGCGGCGTTGCCCCACGGGTGACCCAAGGTGCCACCACCGAACTGCAGGACCGAGTCGTCACCGAAGATGGCGACCAGTGCCGGCATGTGCCAGACGTGGATACCACCGGATGCGACGGCGAAGACGCCCGGCATGGAGCCCCAGTCCTGATCGAAGAAGATGCCGCGCGAGCGGTCTTCCGGGATGAAGGATTCACGCAGCAGGTCGATCCAGCCCAGCGTGGAGGCGCGGTCGCCTTCCAGCTTGCCTACGACGGTGCCGGTGTGCAGGTGATCACCGCCGGACAGACGCAGGATCTTGGTCAGTACACGGAAGTGGATACCGTGGGTCGGGCTGCGGTCGATAACAGCGTGCATGGCACGGTGGATGTGCAGCAGCACGCCGTTTTCCTGACACCACTTGGCCAGACCGGTGTTCGCGGTGAAGCCGCCGGTGATGTAGTCGTGCATGATGATCGGTGCGCCAATTTCCTTGGCGAACTCGGCACGCTTGTACATGTCTTCCGGGGTCGGCGCGGTGACGTTCAGGTAGTGACCCTTGCGCTCGCCGGTCTGGTTCTCGGCAGTCTGGGTGGCTTCCTGAACGAACAGGAAGCGGTCACGCCAGCGCATGAACGGCTGCGAGTTGATGTTCTCGTCGTCCTTGGTGAAGTCGAGACCACCACGGAGGCACTCGTAGACCGCACGGCCGTAGTTCTTGGCCGACAGGCCCAGCTTCGGCTTGATGGTGCAGCCCAGCATCGGACGGCCGTACTTGGACAGCTTGTCACGCTCTACCTGGATACCGTGCGGGGGACCGCCACAGGTCTTGATGTAGGCGATCGGGAAGCGAACGTCTTCCAGGCGCAGACCACGGATGGCCTTGAAGCCGAATACGTTGCCGACCAGCGAGGTGAACACGTTGACGACAGAGCCTTCCTCGAACAGGTCGATCGGGTACGCGATGAACGCGTAGAAGGCGGAGTCGTCACCGGGCACGTCCTCGATGCGATACGCACGGCCCTTGTAGTAGTCCATGTCGGTCAGCAGGTCGGTCCACACCGTGGTCCAGGTACCGGTGGAGGATTCGGCTGCAACAGCGGCAGCGGCTTCCTCGCGATCGATGCCCGGCTGCGGGGTGATCTTGAAGCACGCCAGCAGATCCGTGTCGAGCGGCGTGTACTCCGGCATCCAGTAGGTTTCGCGGTAATCTTTTACGCCCGCGCTGTAACTTTTGTTCGCCATAGCGATCCTCCGGAAGGGTAAGGTTGGCATTGGGTTTGGGATCGACCTAGGGGAAGGCCCCCTCTTTCGTCTCGGTCGATACTATACGTCCACCGACCATCAAAGCAATTCAAAATAAGTGATGTCCACCATAAAGAAAGCCTTATGGGTTAGCCGATGATTCGATACACATTGCACCAGCTGCGCGTCTTCAGCGCCGCGGCCGAGCTCCTCAACTACACCAAGGCAGCCGAGAAGCTGCATCTTACTCAACCCGCGGTATCGATGCAGATTCGTCAACTGGAAAACAACGTCGACCTGCCGCTGTTCGAGCAGACCGGTCGGCAACTGTATCTCACGGATGCCGGAAGGGAGCTATACGGTTACGCGCAGCGCATCCTCGAAGTGATCGCCGAGGCCGATGAGGTGTTGCAGGGAATGAAGGGCGTGCATCGCGGCCACCTGCGGGTGAGCGTCGCGAGTACGGCGAACTACTTTGTCGCCCGCCTGCTGGCCGATTTCTCCAAGCGTTACCCGGGGGTGTCGATCAGCCTGGACGTGACCAACCGGCAGAGCTTGCTTCGGCAGCTGGCTCACAACGAGACGGATATCGTCATCATGGGCGAGCCACCCACCGATGCCGACCTGCATTCCGAGGCCTTCCTGGAGAACCCGCTGGTCGCGATCGCGGCGGCGGACCACCCGTTGGCCGGGCGCAAGGCGATCACGCTCGAAGAGCTGGCCCAGCACCGATTTGCTCAGCGTGAGTCGGCTTCTGGCACGCGGGCGGCGATCGAGCGCTTCTTTGAGGAACACGGCCTGGCGGTCAAGCCGGGACTGGAGATGCGTTCGAACGAGGCGATCAAGCAGGCGATCGAGGCGGGTCTGGGTGTAGGGATCGTCTCGCAGCACACGCTGGAATTGGAGTTGGAGACCGGTCGGCTGGCGATTCTGGACGTCGAGGGGCTGCCGATCATCCGGCACTGGTACATGGTCCAGCGCCAGGGCAAGCGGGATACGCCGGTAATGCGCAGCTTCCACGATCACGTGCTCGAACAGGCCGAGCGGCAGGTGCGTCTACCCAAGACGAATTAAGCTCCCCTAGCGCTGCTGGCGCTCCTCCTCACGGACCAGCGGCGCCCAGAACTCGCGCAGCGCGCCGATCGGCACGGGCTCGCGCGCATTGAGAAACGGCTCTGCCGTGGCGACCAACACCGGGTGGCGCTCGGTCATCTGCTGCATCCAGTGGATGTCGCGGTAGGAGAGGTAGTCGCGGCTGAAATGCGCTGGCAGGGAGGCCCACTTGGCGATGCTCGCCGCCGGTGCCAGCGCGAGCCAAACCGCCATGGCGATCAGCGGTATGCCCACCCAGGGGTGCCCGTACTGCGCGGTGTCGGCCAGTAGCGACCACTGCAACATGAAGAACGCGCCGCTCAGCGCGATCACGCTGGCGTAGATCCAGCGGTGTTTGAGGGCAATGTCGTAGACATCCACCAGTCGGGCAATCAGCTCGGGCTGGTGGCCGAATTCGTCGCGCAGATCGAGTGACGGCAGGGTCATCGCGGACTCCGGGTTGCGTGTTCCGGCGGGGGTGACAAGCACCGTCCCGCAGCATTCGGGAATCCCTTCATTAAGGGAAGGTCGGCACGAATCCGATGCCACTCTGGCTTGGCCAGCCGTTCGTGATCAAGGCGCGCAGAGCGGTATCGGATTCGTGCAGCCCTTCCCGTGTAAAGATAGTCGATTGGGGTTTCCAGTCAGGCGGGAACGCGATCGAACACCAGGTACTGGTAGGCGTAGGGGTTGCGATCGTCCGGCTCGTGGCGCGTGGTCTCGGTGAGCGTCCATTCGTCGGGGACGTACACCGGGAAATGCGCGTCGCCCGCGACTTCCACTTCCACCAGCGTCAGGTACATCCGGTCGGCACGGGGCAGGTACTGGTAGTAGATGTTCGCCCCACCCATCACCATGGCCTCCTCGGTCTCGTCGAGGTGCGCTTCGGCCTCGGCCAGGGCGGCATTGAGCGAGTGGACCGCGATCACGCCCTCGGCACTGAAGCCCTCGTCCCGGGTGACCACGATGTTGGTCCGCCCAGGCAGCGGCTTGCCGATCGACTCGAAGGTCTTGCGCCCCATGATCAGGGGCTTGCCCATGGTCAACTGCTTGAAATGCTTGAGGTCGGCCGGGAGCCGCCAGGGTAGCTGGTTGTTGCGACCGATGACCTGGTTGCGGGCCATCGCGGCAATGAGACTGACGCGCATGCGGATTCCTGCCTCGCGGCATGGTGATGAAAGTGGGGTTAACTTGGCAGTTTAGCCCAAACACCGAGCCCCTTCATCTCATGTCGCCCGTCCTGGGAAGATTTCGCGCCGAGGTTTCCACACGCCTTGTCTATACGGCAACCTTGGCCTTGATGTGCGAGTGCGGGTCGTAATCGGCCAGTTCGAAGTCGTCGAACACGAACTCGTCGATCGTGGTGCGGGCCGGGTTGATGCGCAGGGTCGGCAGCGCGCGCGGCTCACGGGTGAGCTGCTCACGCGCCTGGTCGAGGTGGTTGTGGTAGAGGTGCGCATCGCCGAGCGTGTGGACGAACTCGCCCGGCTCGAGGTCACAGACCTGCGCCACCATCATGGTCAGCAGGGCGTAGCTGGCGATATTGAACGGTACGCCGAGGAAGATATCCGCGCTGCGCTGGTAGAGCTGGCAGGAAAGCCGGCCGTTGGCCACGTAGAACTGGAACAGCAGGTGGCAGGGCGGCAGGGCCATCTCGGGGACATCGGCCGGGTTCCAGGCCGTGACAATCAGGCGACGCGACTCGGGATTGGTCTTGATCTGCTCGATCACCTGGCCGAGCTGGTCGATGGCGCCGCCGTCGCGCGTCGGCCAGGAGCGCCATTGCGCGCCATAGACCGGACCCAGATCCCCGTTTTCGTCGGCCCACTCGTTCCAGATGCGCACGCCGTTGTCCTGCAGATAGCGGACGTTGGTATCCCCGCTGATGAACCACAACAGCTCGTGGATGATCGAGCGCAGGTGCAGCTTCTTGGTGGTCAGTGCCGGGAAGCCCCGTCCGAGGTCAAAGCGCATCTGATGGCCAAAAACGCTGCGCGTGCCGGTGCCGGTGCGGTCGTCGCGATCCACACCGTGGTCGAGGACGTGCTGCATCAGGTCGAGATAGGCCTTCATTCGGGTCTCGCGGTCGGTTGGGTGTCAACGGGGCGGTCCATGATACCGCGGCGATAGGCCCAGAACAGTAGACCGATTCCCGCGAGGATCATGGGTGCGGAGAGCAGGTGACCCATGGTCAGCCAGTCGCCGGCGAGATAGCCGATATGCGCGTCCGGCTCGCGGACGAATTCCACCGCGAAACGGAATGTGCCGTAGCCGGCAAGGAACAGGCCGGAGACCGCCATGCGCGGTCGCGGTTTCATGGAAAAGACCCACAGCAGGATAAACAGCACCAGGCCTTCCAATGCCGCCTCGTAGAGCATCGACGGATGACGCGGCGCGGGGCCGCCGCCGGGGAACACCATGCCCCAGGGCAGATCGGTGGGACCGCCCCACAGTTCAGCGTTGATGAAGTTGCCGATTCGGCCGAAGAACAGGCCGATGGGTACAAACGGGGCGATGAAATCGGTGACGGTGAAGAACGCCAGCCCCTGCCGCCGGGCGTAGAAGGCCATGGTGGCAAGCACGCCCAGCAATCCGCCGTGGAAGCTCATGCCGCCGTCCCAGATCGCGAACAGCGACAGGGGCGAGTCGAGCAGTTGCCCCGGCTGGTAGAACAGCATGTAGCCGATTCGCCCGCCGAGGATGGCGCCGAGCGCGCCGTAGAAGAGCAGGTCGTCGACTTGCATTGCACGGAGCGGCCAGTCGGGCGACCGGACACGCCACCGGGCCAATGCCCAGGCGCCGGCAAAGCCGAACAGGTACATCAGCCCGTACCAGTGAATGGCCAGCGGGCCGAGTTGCAGGGCGACGGGGTCGATGGCGGGGTATTCCATGGGTATCCACGCGATTGTGAAACGGCCTAGAGTCTACCAGTATGGAGCGAGCGATCGCCGATCATCCATTCCCCCGACGGGAGCAAGTTTCGATGGCCAATCCGCGCCTGCTCGAATCGACCAGCCCTTACCTGCAGGCCCACGCCGACAACCCGGTCGACTGGTATGCCTGGAATGACGAGGCGCTGAGCCGCGCCCGCGAGGAGGATCGACCCATCCTGCTGTCGATTGGTTACGCCGCCTGTCACTGGTGCCATGTCATGGCCCGCGAAAGTTTCTCCGATCCCGAGATCGCGGCGGTGATGAATCGACATTTCATCAACATCAAGGTCGATCGCGAGGAGCGGCCCGATCTGGACAAGACCTTCCAGACGGCGCACGCGCTCTTGAACCAGCGCGGCGGCGGCTGGCCGCTGACCGCCTTTCTCAATCCGGACGATCTGACGCCGTTCTTCATCGGCACTTATTTTCCGTCACGGCCGCGATTCGGCATGCCCGGCTTTGCCGATCTGCTCGAGCGGGTGCACAGCACCTATCGGGAAAAGCGTGACCAGACGCGAGAGCAGGGCAGGGCGGTCCATCGGGCACTGAGCGCGCCGCCGCCGGGCAGCGACGCCTTGCCGCCGGTGTCGGTGGCCGATGCCGCCCGCGCGCGGCTCGAGGGCGCGCTGGACGACGAGCATGGTGGCCTGGGCGGTGCACCGAAATTCCCGCAATTGCCGATGCTCGATTTTCTGCTCGACGAGGCGGCTGCCCGCGGCGACGATGGGCGAGGGCGGCTGGATCATGCGGTGGCCGCCTTGCTCGATGGCGGACTGTTCGATCACCTCGACGGCGGTATCTTCCGTTACTGCGTCGATGCCGATTGGAGCATCCCGCACTTCGAGAAGATGCTGGTCGACAACGCCCAGTTGCCGGACACCCTGTCGCGCCTTGCCTCTCTGGGCCCGGAGTCGGACGAGCGCCGGGGCGTGATCGAGTCGCTGCTCGCGCGCAGCATCGATCATTTTCTCGAGCGCATGCGCCTGGCCGACGGCACCTTCGCCGCGAGCCTGGATGCCGATACCCAGGGCGAGGAGGGCGCCACCTACCTCTGGACACCCGATGAGGCGCGGGAGGTTCTGGAAACGGCCGGGCTCGATGCCGGGACCATTGATGGATTTGTGTCCGAATATGGACTCGACCGTCCGGCGAACTTCGAGGGCAAGTGGCATCTCGCCGCGTTTCACCGCGCCCAATCCGTAGACGAGGTGCGGCCACTGGCCGGGCCGATCCGTCGTGCCCTGCTGGCGCGCCGTGATGCCCGCCCGCAGCCCAAGCGTGATGACAAGTCCCTGCTCGGTCTCAATGCCATGCTGGCCACCGGTCTCTTGCGTGCGGGCAACCGGTTTGGGCGTGACGACTGGGCCAGCAAGGGGCTCGATCTGCTCGACCGGCTGGTGCCCGTGGATACCGCCGTGGCCGATCTGCCGACGGGCCACCTCGGCGGTCGACCCTCGGTGCCGGCCTTTCTCGATGATCTTGCCTTGCTGCTCGAGGCCGAGTCCGAGGCCTTCTTTCGTGTGCCGGTTGCCGAGCGGCTGGCACGCATCGAGGAGATCATTGGCACGATTACCGAGCGGTTCGACGATGCGAGCGGTGCCTTTCGGCTCAGTCACGCCGGTCATGCGGCGCCGGTGGCGGGACTGGTCGTGTTCACGGATGACGCCCAGCCGGCCGGCAACGCGGTGCTGGCCGACACGCTCACCCGGCTGGGCTATGCCCTGGGGCGGACCGACTGGCTGAGCCTCGCCGAGGCGATCTTCAAGGCGGCAGCCGGGTCGATCGATCGCGCGCCGCAGGCCCACACGCGGCTGCTTGCTGCCCTGCGACGGTTCCATCAGCCCGGTACGGTGGTGGTAATCAAGGCCCGAGAAATGACGGGCTGGCAGACGGCGATCGCGACATTGCGCCGCCGTGGCATGACGGTAATCGTCAGTGGCAGTGATGACCTGCTGCCCGACAAGCCGCTGCCGGATGCCGACGCTGGGTTGGCCTATATCTGCCGCGGGACGGCCTGCTTGCCGCCGGAGGCCGATCCCGATCGGCTGCTGCTGCAGTTCGATTAAGGAAACCCTGCGCGAAGTGCCGGCGGCCTATGCCGGTGCGACGCGTCCACATTGTCACCCGGTCATCCGGTCATCGGATCGACATCGTCCCGTCACGACACTGCCAATTCGTCTGTCCACCCTGCGATCAGGTATTTACCGTCAGGGGAGACGATCCATGCAGCGAGACGAGGCGAGCCGGCGGGACCGGTTGAATGAATCGGGTGGGTTGACGGTGGCCTTTGCCACCACCGCGGCCGAGCGCGAGGCCTGCTACCGACTTCGTTACCGGGTATTCGTCGAGGAGATGGGCGCGCACGTTCCGGCGGGACATGGCGGGCTGGAGCGCGATGCCTTCGATCCGCACTGTCACCACCTGATGGTGCGGGATACCAGTGGCGCGGTGGTTGCCTGCACCCGGGTGCTCACCGACACCCAGGCCTGCCTGACCGGCGGGTTTTACTCTGAGCAGGAATTCGATCTTGCCGGGATTCGCAAACTGCCCGGTCGGGTGATGGAGATCGGTCGGACCTGCGTGCACCCCGATTGGCGCCGAGGCGGAACGATTGCGGCCCTGTGGGCCGGGCTGGCCCGGTTCATGGCGGACAATCGCTTTGGCTACCTGATTGGCTGCGCGTCGATTCCAATGGATGACGGCGGGGCCACCGCCCGGGCGATCACCGACAGCCTGCTCACTCGCCATCTGGCGCCGGCGGAGCGACGGGTGCGCCCGCGCCGTCCATTGCCGGCCCTGGATGGACAGGCGGACACGCCATCGACTCGTCTGCCGCCATTGCTGAAGGCCTACATGCGTCTGGGGGCGACGGTCGGCGGCGAGCCGTGCTGGGACCCGGATTTCGGTTGCGCCGACCTGTTCATCCTGCTGGAGAGCGCGGATCTGCAGAGCCGTTACCTGCGGCATTTCATCGAACGCCGTCGTGCGCCGGAGCCGACGCCGGCCCGGGCGCATATCGCGGCCTAAGGGCATCAGTCTTCCGAGGCGTTGTTGCCGCAGTAGGGGGCGAGTTCGTCGACCAGTGCCTCGAGGCCGAGACGAATCTCGCGCAGGTCGAGTTGCCGGCCGGTGGGCAGGGGCGCTTCCGGGGGCGGAGTAGCCGGCGTCGAGTCGGTTTCGGGCTTGGATTCCAGCTGGGGGTCGAGCGCCAGCAGGTTGCCGCCGCTCTGGCTGATGCGCTCGCGCATGTCGCGGACGGCTTCCAGCGCGCTGGAGGACTCGCGCGAGGAGGCCTTCGGCAGGGCGGCGAGCTGCTGGCGGGCGCCGGCGATGGTGAAACCCTGATCGTAGAGCAGGGTGCGGATCAGGCGGATCAGCTCGATGTCGTGGCGCTGGTAGTAGCGGCGGTTGCCGCGGCGCTTGATCGGCTTGAGCGGTTCGAATTCCTGCTCCCAGTAACGCAGCACGTGCGACTTGACGTCACAGAGCTGGCCGACTTCCCCAATGGTGAAGTACCGCTTGCTGGGAATCGGCGGGAAGGTGAATTCAGTCTTGCTCTGGGCCGTCATAGGCTTCCACCAGCGACTTGAGTTTCTGGCCGGCGCGGAAGGTCACCACCCGGCGGGCGGTGACGGGAATCATCTCCCCGGTACGCGGGTTGCGTCCGGGGCGTTCGTTCTTATCCCGCAACTGGAAATTGCCGAAGCCGGAGAGTTTGATGTCCTCGCCCGATTCCAGCACCTGTCGCAACTCTTCGAAGAAGAGATCGACGAAGTCCTTCGCCTCACGCTTGTTGAGGCCAAGTTCGTTGTGCAGCGTTTCTACCAGATCCGCTTTCGTAAGAGCCATGTAAATCGGTTCCCGGGTTCAAGTCAACCGCGCAGCTCGACATCGTGCTGGCGGAGGTCCTCGAGTATGTGGTTGATTGTATCGGTAATTTCGTCGTCGGTGAGAGTGCGTTCGTCATTCTGGAACACGAGCTTCACCGCGAGCGACTGGTGGCCTTCGGCGACGCCCTCGCCCACGTAGCGGTCGAAGGGCTCCACATCGCGCAGCAATGCCCCGCCGGCGGCCCGGATGGCCGCAGACAGTTCGCTGAACGCCAGCCGGGTCGGGGTGACCAGCGCCAGGTCCCGGCGGATGCGCGGGAACTTCGACAGCGAGGCGCTCTGCGGTAGCGGCCGCTCGCCGATACCCGTCAGTGACAGGCGGGCGGCGAAGACCGGTCCCTTGAGATCGAATGCCTTGAGCGTGTCCGGGTGCAGCGCGCCGATCTCGCCGACCGGCTGGCCGTCGATCAGCACCTCGGCGGCCTGGCCGGGGTGCAGGGCGGAGTGGTTGCTGCCCTGAAAACGGGTCGCCGGGCCGAGGCCCAGCCCTTCCAGCAGGTCCTCGAGATCACCCTTGATGTCGTAGAAATCGACCGACCTCGTCGCCTGTCCCCATTGCTCGGGGGCGACGTGGCCGGCGGCCACGAACGCCAGCTCGCCGGACTCGCGGGCGGCCGCGGCGGTCGAGCCGGCAAAGCGGTGGCCGGTCTCGAACAGGCGGATCGCCGGCTGCTGGCGTTTCTGGTTGTGGGCGACGGCCTCGAGCAGCCCGGGCCAGAGGCTCTGGCGCATCACCGCCATCTGCGAGGCGATCGGATTGGCCAGTTCGATCGGCGTGCTGCCCGGGGTGATCACGGCGTCGAGATCGCGATCGATGAAGCTGTAGGTGATCGCCTCGAAGTAGCCTCGGTCGGCCATCAACTCGCCGATGCGCGAGGTGGTGTTGGCGGTTGCCGCCGGCAGCCCGATCTCCGGGGTCATGCGCGTGATCGGCGCGCGGAAGGTGTCATAACCGATCAGCCGCGCCAGTTCCTCGAGCAGATCCTCGGGGATCGCCAGATCAAAACGGCGGGTCGGCGGCACCACGGTGAGCACGTTGCCCTCGGTGCTGATCTCGCAGCCCAGCCGGGTGAGCAGATCGGCGGCACGCTCGGTCGCCACCGGCAGCCCGAGGCGTCGTTCGGCCCAGCCCATGTCGAGTGTGATCGACGCCGGCGCGGTCAGCTCGCGACCGCCGCTCGCTTCGACCACCGGCCCGGCCCGGCCGCCGAGCAACTCGGTGATCAGCTGCGCGGCCCGGTCGAGGGCGGCACGCGGCAGGCTCGGATCGACGCCACGCTCGAAGCGGAAGGCGGCATCGGTGGTCAGGCCGAAGCGACGCGCGCGACCGGCGACTGCCTCGGGGGTGAAGTGGGCCGCTTCGAGCACGATGCGGCCGGTTGAACCACCAACCCCGGAGGGTTGGCTGCCGATAATGCCGGCCAGCGCGATCGGGTGGGCGGCGTCGGCGACTACCAGGCAGTCGTCGTCGAGGGTAAGTTCCTGCTCGTTGAGGCCGACCATGGTCTCGCCGGTCGTCGCCCAGCGCACGCGGATGTCGCCGTCGAGCTTGTCGCCGTCGAAGGCGTGCATCGGCTGGCCGGTCTCGAGCATGACGTAGTTGAGCAGGTCCACGATCGGCTCGACCGTCGAGACGCCGGCGCGGCGCAGGCGCTCGGCGATCTGCATGTCGGTGTCGCCCCGGGCCGGGATGTCCTCGATCACCTGGGTGAGGTAGACCGGGCAGGCATCCATCGCCTCGATGGCCGCCGCACGGGTCGAGTCGGTGGTTGCCTCGGGCGCTTGGGTCTCGGGTGTGTTGAGCGTGGCATCGAACAGCGCACTGCATTCCTGCGCCAGCCCGGCGATCGACAGGGCGTCACCGCGGTTGGGGGTAATGCCCAGCTCGATCACGGCATCGTCGAGGTCGAGCCATTCGCGCAGGTCCCGGCCGATCGGGGCGTCATCGGGGAGCTCCAGCAGGCCGTCGCGGGCGCTTGCCAGGCCGAGCTCGTCGGCCCCGCAGAGCATGCCGTGGGAGGGCTCGCCGCGCAGCTTCGCCTTTTTGATCTTCATGCCGCCCGGCAGGGTGGCACCGACTCGGGCGAGCGGGGCGCGCAGTCCTTCACGGACGTTGGGCGCGCCGCAGACGACCTGCCAGGTGGTCTCGCCGTCGAACACCTCGGTGACGCGCAGCTTGTCGGCATCCGGGTGCGGGCGCACGGACGTCACCTCGCCGACCACGACGTTGTCGAAGGCCGGGGCGGCCGGTTCGATGGCGTCCACCTCCAGGCCGGCCATGGTCAGGCGGTGGGCCAGTTCCTCGGTGTCGACCTGGGGGTCAATCCAGGTTCTCAGCCAGTTCTCGGAAAAAAGCATCGGGTGTCAGGTCCTCGGGCCTTGGTCCGGTCGGCCGCCCCGGTGGTGCGGGCGGCCGGGCACACAAATCGGTTGTCGTGGCGGAACAGCCGCCGCAACGGGCATCGGGTTACTGGAACTGCCGCAAAAAGCGCAGGTCGTTCTCGAAAAAGGCGCGCAGGTCGTCGACCCCGTAGCGGAGCATCGCCAGGCGCTCGACGCCCATGCCGATGGCGAAACCGCTCACCTCGGCCGGGTCGAGACCCACCGAGCGCAGCACGTTGGGGTGGACCATGCCGGCACCGAGCACCTCGATCCAGCCGGTCTTCTTGCACACGCGGCAGCCGTCGCCACCGCAGTGGACGCACTGGATGTCCACCTCCGCCGATGGCTCGGTAAAGGGAAAGAACGACGGGCGCAGGCGGACCGGCAGATCCTCGCGTTCGAACAGCGCGGCGAGGAAGGTCTCCAGCGTCGCGCGCAGGTCGGTGAAGCGCACGTTCTCGTCGAGGTAGAGCACCTCGATCTGGTGGAACATGGGCGAATGCGTCATGTCCGAGTCGCAGCGGTAGACACGACCGGGCGCGATCACCTTCAGCGGCGGTTTGCACTCTTGCATGGCGCGGATTTGCACCGGCGAGGTATGGGTGCGCAGCAGGTGGTTGGCGTCGAAGTAGAACGTGTCGTGCATCGCCCGGGCCGGGTGGCTCTCGGGGATGTTCAGCGCGGTGAAGTTATGCCAGTCGTCCTCGATCTCCGGGCCTTCGGCAATGCGAAAACCCATCGCCTGGAAGATGGCGGAGACGCGCTCGGTGATCTGGGTAACCGGGTGCTTGGCACCGGGCGGGCGGCGGCGGCCGGGCAGGGTGACGTCGATCGACTCGTTGGCGAGCTTGGCGGCCAGGGCCTCGGCCTGGAGTGTCTCGCGACGGCCCTTGAGCGCGCCGATGACCCGGTCCTTGACCGCGTTGATGGCCGCCCCTTGCGTCTTGCGCTCCTCGGGGACGAGCTGGCCGAGGGTCTTCATCTGGGCCGTGATCGATCCCTTCTTGCCGGTGTATTCCACCCGCAGGGCCTCGAGTGCGTCGAGACTATCGGCCGCCTCGATGCGTGCCAGTGCGTCGGTCTCCAAGGTGTCCAGGGAGTTGCTCACCGCTTAAACGCTCCTTCCAGTTGCTGTGCCGCCCTTTGCCAGAGACCGTGGGCACCGGCGTCTGACGAAGGACGGTATTGTGGCGTAAAGCCCAACAAAATCAATGCCTTCAATGAAAAAAGGCGCCAATGAGGCGCCTTTCGGGAATTCGAATGGACGACCCGTGGCCGTCCATGATCCGAGATCGGTCCGGATCAGCCCGCCAGAGCGGTCTTCGCCTGTTCGGCCAGGGCGGCAAAGCCCGGCTTGTCGTGCACCGCGATGTCGGCGAGGACCTTGCGGTCGACCTCGACGTTGGCCTTGTTCAGGCCATCCATCATGCGGCTGTACGATAGGCCGTTGTTGCGTGCCTCGGCGTTGATGCGGGTGATCCACAGGGCGCGGAACACGCGCTTCTTCGCGCGACGGTCACGATAGGCGTACTGACCGGCCTTGATGACCGCCTGCTTGGCAGAGCGGTAGGTACGCGAACGGGCACCGTAGTAACCCTTCGCCTTGTTCAGGACTTTCTTGTGCTTGGCATGGGCGGTAACGCCACGCTTAACTCGTGCCATGGTCTATCTCCTCACTTCTTGCCGTAGGGCATCATGCGCTCGACGAGCTGGACATCGGCCTCGTGAACGTAGGCCGGCGAGCCGAGCTGACGCTTCCGCTTCGACGATTTCTTCGTGAGGATGTGACGCAGGTGCGACTGACGCCGCTTGACGCCGCCCGCGGTAATCTTGAACCGCTTGGCGGCCCCGCGATTAGTCTTGATCTTGGGCATGATCAACTCCAGTTCTGGTTTGTTTTTGGATATCCGGCCACGTCGGAGTGTTTAACGTGCGCGGACGATTTCACCGTTGCCTGCCCTCGAGGGTCCCGGGGCGGCGAAACGGCGCATGAGAATACCGGAGAGCGGTCATGATCGCAATCCTTGAGTAAAAAGCGGAGGTGGGCGGTGGGCCCGTAAAAGACGGTCGGCGAGGGCTGATGCGGCGTTCTGATAAGAAACGGCGACGCGCCGTTCTGTCAAAGCAGAACGAAGGACTATGCTTGACCGAGGGTCTGGCGAGGACCTGCCTCACGCCGGGGTATGCCGGGGTTGGGCGGAGTCACTGGACCTTCCTAAATCTTCTTCCGGAGTTTTGCTAGATGAAGGAGACCGTGCTGATTTATTACGACGCGCGCATGCTCGGCCACGAGCCGTCGGGCTGGGACACCGATCACCCGGAATGGAGCGATGCCGTCAAGGCGATGATCGCTCACCAATATCCCGAGGCCAGTCTGGAGAGCTACGCCTACCCCGAGCGCCCAGAGCGGTTGACGACCATTTTCGAACGGCTGCAGGCCGAGCCGGTCGACGGCCAAGCCTGGCGGACCCCGACGCTGGCCACGCATGCGCAACTCCAGCGGGTCCATTCGGTCGAGCATTTGGCTTATATCGAGTCGCTTGTCGGTGGCTCGGGCTGGCTGGCACAGGACACCACGGCGGTGTCCCCCGAGAGTGTGGTCGCCGCGAGACTGGCGGCCGGCGCCGGCATCAGCGCAATCGAGGCAATAACCGCTGGTGAAAGGCACCATGCGTTCTGTCTCGTGCGTCCGCCGGGGCACCACGCCTCTTCTGATCACGCCAGGGGCTTTTGCCTGTACAACAACATCGCGGTGGCCGCCATGCATGCGCGGGAGTCGTTGGGCTATGGCCGCGTGATGATCTGGGACTGGGACATGCATCACGGCAACGGCACCCAGGACATATTCTACGACCAGCCCGACGTACTGGTCGTCGACAGCCATTGCGCGGCCCCGTTCTATCCCGGGACCGGCAGGCTGGCTGAAACCGGCACGGGGGCCGGACTGGGCTCTCACCTGAACGTACCCTATCCCACGGGGAGCGGCAACGCGGCGCTGCTTGATGTGTTCGAGCAGGTGGTTCGCCCGGCGGCGCGGGCCTTCCGGCCGGAACTTATCCTGATTTCCGCCGGTTTTGACTGTCACTATCTGGACCAGATCTGTGCCATGGACGAAACCGGCTTTGCGGCCCTGACGCAGCGCGTGTGCGCACTGGCGCACGAAATTTGCGATGACCGACTGGTGCTGATGCTCGAAGGTGGCTACAACGCGCAGGCACTGTCGGACAGCGCGCACGCCACCATCCGTGCGCTGGCCGGCCACACGATTAGCGAGATCAATGTGTTGCCCGAGGACGAAGGCCGTGCCGCGGTAGCCGATGCGGCACGATTCCATGCCGACACCATTGCCGCGCTTGGGTGGCGGTCGGGGGCGTCAAATGCCGCCAGCGGTTCGCAACCCAGTTGACCGTGTCCGGCAAACAAAAAACCCGCCGAGTGGGCGGGTTTTAGGAATCGCTGAACGCCGAAGCGTTCAGGTGTTGGCTCAGGTCTTGGCCGGGCGCGGCGCCATCACCATGGTGGCCTGACGGCCTTCCATGCGTGGCCTTTGCTCGACGGCAGCCAGCTCCGACAGATCTCCCTCGATTCGAGAAAGCAGCTCGGCACCCAGATCTCGGTGGGCCATCTCTCGACCGCGGAAACGCAGGGTGATCTTCACCTTGTCGCCGGCCTCGAGGAAGCGAGTCGCATTGCGCAACTTGACCTGGTAGTCGTGATCTTCCGTCCCGGGACGGAATTTCACCTCCTTGATCTCGATGTGCTTCTGCTTCTTCTTCGCCTCGTTCGCCTTCTTGCTCTGCTGATACTTGAACTTGCCGAAGTCCATGATCTTGCAGACAGGCGGTTTGGCGGTCGGTGAGACCTCTACCAAGTCCAAGGCGGCGTCCTGAGCCCGGCTCATTGCCTCATCCGTGGGGACGACTCCGACCTGTTCGCCGTTTTCGTCGACCAATCGGACTTCCCGAACGTTGATTTGATCATTGATCCTGGGGTCGTTGCTACTGCTGCGACCCGCTCCGCGTTGTTGAGCGATGTTCGTACCCTCCAGTCAGGTTTGAACCGAATAGTACCCCGAAAAGCCGTCGGCCCGGGGCGATGTTGCGAAAATTAGCACACAAGTCGCGGTCGTTGCCAACCGCGGCCCGTTTTAACGGGCTTGCCTCTTGGCTTAACGATGCTCGCTGATCTCGCCCTTGAGTCGCTCGATCAACTCGTCGACCTTGATCGAGCCAAGATCCTCGCCCGAGCGGGTGCGCACGGAAACCGAGTCGGCGTCGATCTCTCGGTCGCCGGCGACCAGCAGGTAAGGCACACGCTCGAGTGTGTGCTCGCGGATTTTGAAGCCGACCTTCTCGTTGCGTAGATCGGCCTGTGCCCGCAGGCCCGCGTCCTTCAGTCGCTCGGCCACCGCGTCGACATACTCGGCATGCTTGTCGGTGATGCCCATGGTCACGGCCTGTGTCGGGGCGAGCCACAGCGGCATCTGGCCGGCGTGATGTTCGATCAGGATGCCGATGAAACGTTCCATGGAGCCGACGATGGCGCGGTGCAGCATCACCGGATGCTGGCGCTCGCTGTGCTCGTCGATGTAGGTGGCGCCCAGACGCTCGGGCATCATGAAATCCACCTGAATGGTGCCGAGCTGCCAGGTCCGGCCGATGGCATCACTCAAGTGATATTCGATCTTTGGCCCGTAGAAGGCGCCTTCGCCGGGCAGCTCCTCCCACTGGACGTCGGCGGCACGCAGGGCGCTGCGCAGCGCTTCTTCCGCCGCGTCCCAGACCTCATCATTGCCCATGCGCTTTTCCGGACGGGTGGCGATCTTCACCTGCACGTCGGTGAAACCGAAGGTCTCGTAGACCCCCAATGCCTGGCCGTGGAAGGCACGCACCTCCGGCTCGATCTGCTTTTCGGTACAGAAGATGTGGCCGTCGTCCTGGGTAAAGCCGCGCACGCGCAGGATGCCGTGCAGTGCGCCCGAGGGCTCGTTGCGGTGGCAGGAGCCGAACTCGCCGTAGCGGATCGGCAGGTCGCGGTATGAGTGCAGGCCGTGGTTGAACACCTGGACGTGGCCCGGGCAGTTCATCGGCTTGACCGCGTAGGTGCGCTTCTCCGACTCGGTGAAGAACATGTTTTCCTGGTAGTTGTCCCAATGGCCGGACTTCTTCCACAGGGACACGTCCAGGATCTGCGGGCACTTGATCTCGTCGTAGCCCGAGCGCTTGTAGACGCCGCGCATGTAGGATTCGATCACCTGCCAGATCGCCCAGCCACGCGGGTGCCAGAACACCAGGCCCGGCGCCTCGTCCTGGAAGTGGAAGAGATCCAGCTGCTTGCCCAGGCGGCGGTGGTCGCGCTTCTCGGCCTCCTCGCGCTGCTTGAGATAGCGCTTGAGCTCCTTGTCGGAAGCGAACGCCGTGCCGTAGACGCGGGTGAGCATCTCGTTGTCCGAGTCCCCGCGCCAGTAGGCACCGGCCACCTTCAACAGCTTGAAGGCCTTGAGCTTGTTGGTGTGCGGCACGTGCGGGCCGCGGCAGAGATCGGTGAAGTCACCCTGGGTGTAGATGGAGAGCTCTTGCTCGCCCGGGATGTCCTTGATGATCTCGACCTTGTAGTTCTCGCCCAGGTCCTTGAAGAAGCGCACGGCATCGTCGCGTTCCATCACGCGGCGCTCGAGCTCGTCGCCCTCGCTGGCCAGCTCGCGCATGCGGGTTTCGATCTTCTCCAGATCCTCGTCGTTGAAGGGGCGGTCGAAGGCGAAGTCGTAGTAGAAGCCCTGGTCGATGACCGGGCCGATGGTGACCTGTGCTTCCGGGTAGAGCTGCTTGACCGCCTGGGCCATCAGGTGCGCGGTGGAGTGGCGGATGATCTCGACGCCCTCCTGGTCCTTCGCGGTGACAATGGCGATGTCCGCATCGTTCTCGATGGCCCGCGAGAGATCGACCAGCTTGCCGTCGATCTTGCCGGCAACGGCTGCCTTGGCCAGGCCAGGCCCGATGTCGGATGCGATCTCCATGAGCGAGACCGGGTGGTCGAACGTGCGCTGACTGCCGTCGGGTAGCGTGATAGTCGGCATGTGCCCTCCTGAGCTGGGATGCCAGTGGCGGGCCCTACCAAAGCCCGCGTTTGCATCCGTGTGGGTCGAAGGGTGCGAACAGCCGGAATCGCCGTGGTGCACCCGCCATGGTGTGTCGAAAGTTGGCGGATGATAACAAAGCCGCCTGATCGCGTGGAGTCGACTTTGGGCGGGAGACTCTGTCTTACCGGGCGAATCCGCGCTCGATGCCCTTGCGGTGAGTTGCCTGCCCACACGCGGGCTGACGTTCAGGTTTGTGCCAGAAGGCGCGGTGGCCACGCGGGGAATGGTGCCCGATCGCACTTTAACGTGAGGATCATCCGGCCAGACGAGCGCATACTAATGCCGCCGACCTGGTCTTAAGTGGTTGATCACTTGTCCGGAATTTCGTGTTCCGTTTTGTTCCTGTCTGGTCGAATGCGTGACGGGCTAAGCTTCAGGCGAGGATTGGCGTGCGTTGCGTGCGGGTCAGTTGTGGAGCCCTGAGGGAACACATCGTGGCCCGCCAGGGCGTGACGCGCCGATTCGGGCTCGGGTATCCAGTATGTCGTGAATCGGCCTGACCCTTGATTTACTAGACAGCTGGCTGCCCGTCGAGTTTCACGAAATGCAAAAAAACTGACTCCAAATCGGGAGATGAGCCGCTTGATGCCGCCAGTGGACGGGGCAGGAGATGGGGAGTCATCAAACAATCGATAGCGGTACGCAGCGGGATGCCTACGTGCCGGTTTTGGCCAATCGGATTTATCCATCGGATGGCAGGGGATTAGGCGATGAAAACAAAAAAACAGAAAACACTGGCAGCGCTAGTGGCTGCCGGACTGATGGGCGCGTCGATGACCGTGGTGGCGCAGTCGGATCAGACGGCGGAACTGCCGACGGCCGTTCAACAGGCGATCCAGGGGAACCCGGACGTGCAGGCGAGCTGGCACGCCTTTCTCTCCTCGGGACACGACATCGACGTGGCCCGCGGGGGGTATCTGCCGACGGTCGACGCGGTTGCCAGTGTCGGGCAGGAGTCGCGTAACTACGGGGTGAACGAGAACTATTCCGTTGCCGCGGCGGAAATCTCGCTCACGCAGATGCTTTACGACGGGTTTTTCACCCGCTCGGAGGTCGAGCGCCTCGACAATGCGCAACTTGTTCGTTACTACGAACTGCTCGGCAGCGCAGAGGACATCGCGCTGGAGACGCTGACGGCCTACCAGGACGTCCAGCGACAGCGAGAATTGGTCGAACTGGCCGACGAAATCTACCGGGAGCACCTCGAGGTCCAGGACCAGGTCGCGGAAAGCTCGCGTGCCGGCGTGGCGCGCGGTGCGGATCTGGAACAGATCAATGCTCGGGTGGCATTGTCCGAATCCAATCTGGTCAACGAAATTTCGAATCTGCACGACGTGTCGGCCCGTTACTTGCGGATCGTCGGCCACTCGCCGGCTGAGCGTCTTGCGCCCATTTCGCTTGACGATTCTGCCCTGCCCGCGGGCGTAGCCGAGGCCCTGCAATTGGCCTATGAGGGAAACCCGTCATTCCGCGCGGCCCTGCGAGATATCGAAGCGTCGCATGCCGCCGTTGAGAGCCGACGCGCGGCCAACCACCCGCGGTTGAATCTGAACGCCAGCTACGGGATGGACAATCGCGATGACTTCGGGGTGCGCGAGAACCAACGTGATGCCCGTATCGGCCTCGAGTTGCGGTACAACCTCTACAACGGTGGCAGCGATCGAGCCGCGATCAAGAGTGCCGCTGAGGAGCTGAACGTCTCCAAGAGCCTGCGGGACAAGGCCTGCGTGGACATGCGCCAAACCTTGCAGATTGCCTACCACGACGTCAGGAAGCTCACCGACCAGGTTGAAACGCTGAACAGCTATCGGCTTGCCGCCGATCGGGTGCGTGTCGCCTATGGCAACCAGTTCCAGATCGGTCAGCGCACCCTGCTCGATGTACTCGATTCGGAAAACGAGTACTTCCAAGCCAGTCGTTCCTACGTCAACGCTCAGGCGGACCGACGCGTGGCGATAGCCCGGGTACTGGCATCCAGCGGCCGATTGCTTGAATCACTGGACGTGCGCCGCGACGGTCTGCCGAGCCTGGCCGACCTGGGCGCCGATCGTCTGCCGGTCGATCCAGAGACCGCCTGCCCCAGTGTCGATATTGCCATGAACCTCCCCGAGGTGCCCCGTACTCAATGAGTGCCGGGTGTGTGAAGCAGGATGAGGCGTGCCAACGGCTCCACGTCGCCAGGCGTGGCCGAGATGGGCGCCTGAGCCTGTCGCTGTCTCGGTGGCGCGGACACACAACGCCTCGGTCGACCCCCAACAGCCTCGAATCGACGCAATCGTGCGTGTCGGTTGCTGGCACGGTGGGGGAACGTTGCCGGCGGTTTTGCATTACGTGGGGGTTGAATGTCGAACGAACGGGTTGAACATGGCGGTGATGCGCTCACCGACTGCCTGATGTTCCTGTGCCGGTACCACGGCACGCCCATGTCGCGCGAGTCGTTGATTGCCGGGTTGCCTCTCGAGAACGGCCGGCTGGCGCCGCCGGAATTTGAGCGGGCGGCGAGGCGGGCGCGCCTGTCGAGTCAATTCGTTTCGGGCAAGCTGCGGGCCGTAAATCCGGCGCTGTTGCCTGCCATCGTTCTGCGTCAGGACAACAGCGCCTGCGTGATCACGGGACTGGATCGTAAGTCCGGGGTCGCCACGGTGATCTACCCCGAGTTGAACGACGCGGAAGTCGAAATCGATCTGAGCGACCTGGAAGCCGAATTCGACGGCTGGTTCATCTACGTTCAGCCGCGATTCCAGTTCGACGAGCGTGCCGGACGACAGGCGCCAAGGCGCGACCAGCACTGGTTCTGGGGCGTGATCCGCGAGAATCGCGGTCTTTACCGTGATGTGCTGGTCGCGGCCGTGATGATCAACCTGTTCGCGGTCGCGATGCCGTTGTTCATCATGAACGTCTACGACCGGGTGGTGCCGAACGCCGCGACCGACACCCTTTGGGTGTTGGGGGCGGGCGTGCTGCTCGCCATCAGCGCCGACCTGACATTGCGCATCATGCGTAGCCGATTCGTCGATCTCGCTGCCAGCCGCGCGGACGTCAAGCTTTCCTCGCGCATCATGGAGCGCGTGTTGGGCATGCGCATGGCCAATCGCCCCACCTCGACGGGTTCGTTCGCCAACACGGTGCATGCCTTCGAGTCGGTCAGGGCGTTCATTGGTTCGATGAGTGTGGTCGCCCTGGTCGATCTGCCCTTCGTGTTGCTCTTCGCCGGGATCGTCGCGTTGATCGGTTGGCAACTCGTGATCCCCATCGCCTTGGGGGCGGTGGGCGTGTTGCTCTACGCGCTGAGCGCACAGTCGCGGTTGCAGCGGCTTTCCGAGGACGCCATGCGCGCCGGCGCGATGCGCAATGCCACCCTGGTCGAGGGGCTGACCGATATCGAGACGGTCAAGGCCTTCGGCGTGGAAAGCCGGATCCAGGCGAACTGGGAGAAGAGTTCGGTTTTCCTGGCGCAGAACGCGGCCCGGATGCGGCTGATCTCGGCATCGGTGGTCAGTGGCGCGCAATGGGCGCAGCACGCGGTCGGTATCGCCATCATCGTGTTGGGCGTCTACCTGATCATGCAGGGGGAGCTGAGTCTCGGCGGGATGATCGCCGCTTACCTGTTGTCGTCGCGGGCCATGGCGCCGATCGGCCAGGCGGCGGGACTCGTGATGCAGTATCACCAGTCGGCGGCCGCGCTGGATGCGCTCGACGAGGTGATGGGACAGCCGGTCGAGCGCCCGGACGGCAAGTCGTGGATCAGTCGGCCCGGCTTGAAGGGCGAGATCGAGTTTCGCAACGTGAGCTTTTCCTATCCGCAGACCGGCGGAGTCGTGCTCGATGACGTCAGCTTCCATATTGGTGCCGGTGAGCACGTGGCCGTGCTGGGTCGGAACGGATCGGGCAAGAGCACGATCGAGAAACTGATCCTCGGCCTCTACGAACCGGATGCCGGGGCGGTACTGATCGACGGGGTCGATGCCCGCCAGATCGATCCGGCGGAACTGCGTCGGGCCATCGGGTATGTGCCTCAGGACATTTCGCTATTCCACGGCTCTCTGCAGGAGAACCTGACCCTGGGGGCGGCGGACGTCGACGATGCGCGGATACTCGAGGTAGCCAAGCTCAGCGGGCTGGCGACGATGATCAACCGGCACCCGGATGGTTTCGACATGCCGATGGGTGAGCGCGGCCAGTTTGTCTCCGGTGGGCAGCGCCAGTCGATCGCCATTGCCCGGGCGTTGTTGCATGACCCGCCGATGCTGGTGCTCGACGAGCCGACCGGGTCGCTGGACCATTCCACCGAGGCGTTGATCAAGCGCAACCTAGAGCAAGTCGCCCAGCACAAGACCTTGTTGGTCAACACGCATCGAAGCTCCATGCTGGGGCTGGTGGACCGTATTCTGGTCATCGATGCCGGTAAGTTGGTCGCCGATGGGGCCAAGGAAGAGGTCATCGAGGCCTTGCGTCAGGGACGCATCTCGGGAGCGGAGCGATGAGCGAGAAACGCCGAAAGACGCTCGAGGAACGTGGCTTCGAAGGGGTGGGGCGGTTGACCACGTCGAGACGGGCCTCGGCTGGCGAATCGGGCTACCAGGGCCGTCCGCGCGACGAACGCCCCGGTCCCTGGGCCGCTCAGGCGGGGTGGGCGCAGGTGCAACAGAACCCGGTGCGTGCCCGTGCCTTGCTCTACACCCTGTTTTTCGCCCTGATCGCGCTGATTGTCTGGGCGGGCTTTGCGGAACTCGACGAGGTGACGCGGGGCCAGGGCAAGGTGATTCCGTCACAGAAGACCCAACTCGTGCAGTCGCTCGATGGCGGCACGATCCGGGAAATCCTGGTGAGCGAGGGCGATTTTGTCGAGCAGGGCGACTTGCTGGTGACGATCGACCAGACGCGCTCCATGTCGAGCCTGCGTGAAAACCAGGCCAAGAGCCAGGCACTGCGGGCCGAGGTGGCCCGCCTGGTCGCGCTGACCGGCGAGGAGCCTTTGACGTTTCCCGCGGATCTCGAACGCGAGGCCCCCGAGTTCATCGCCCGGGAACGACGTCTGTACGAATCCAGTCGACGCGAGCTGGAAGAGCAGGTCTCGATTCATCGGGAACAGTTGGAGCAACGTCGACAGGATCTGCGCGAGGCCGAGGCGGCCCGCACGCAACATGCCCGAGCGCTCAATCTCATCCGACGTGAGCTGAACGTCACGCGGCCACTGCTCAACTCCGGGGCTGTCTCCGACATCGACATCATCCGGCTCGAACGCGACGAGGCCAACACCCTCGGCGAAATGTCGCGTGCGGAGGCGGCGATCACGCGGGCAAAATCCGCCATCGAGGAGGCAACAGGCCGGATCGAAGAGGTGCGCTTGAATGCCTTCAATCGCTGGCGCGCCGAACTGGCCGACGCCAGCGCTCGCCTCGAGGCCCTGGGCGAAGCCGAGGTGGGTCTGGTCGACCGGGTAGAGCAGACCCGGGTGAGGGCACCGATGGATGGCACCGTGCAGCGCCTGTTCGTCAACACCACCGGCGGTGTCGTGGGACCGGGACGCGAGATTCTCGAGATCACGCCGACAAACGACAAGCTGTTGGTGGAGGCGCGCATCAATCCCAAGGACATCGCTTACCTCCGGCCGGGGTTGCCCGCCAAGGTCAAGTTGAGTGCCTACGATTTCACGCGTTTCGGGGGGCTGGAGGCGTCCGTGACGCACATCAGCTCGGACACCATTACCGACGAGGACGACAACACCTTCTATCTCGTGCGCCTGGAAACGCGTGAAACGGGCTTCTCGGCGGAGCAGCCCATCCTGCCCGGGATGGTCGCCGAGGTGGATATCCTCACGGGCAAGAAGACGGTGTTGGAATATCTCCTCAAACCGGTACTGCGTGCCTTCTCTCAATCGATGACAGAGCGATGACTGCCACAAGACACCTTTTTTTGACCGAGCCCGGGTTTCGTACCTCGCGATGGCAGAGCGCCTTTCCGGACGCCTCGGTGGTCGAGTCGACCGAATCGATCGCCGCGCTCGTTGGGAAACCACCGAGCGGGCAGTCCACGTTCGCCTGGGTGTTGACCGGGCAAAGCGGCTGGCAGCGAGCGATCGAGAGCCTGGTGGAGGCGGGGGTAAGCGTGATTGCGATGAGCCGTCAGCCCGACATGAATGAGCTCCGGACCGCGCTTGGCCTGGGTGCCCGCGGTTACGTGCATGCCGTCTCCCCACCGGGGTTGCTGACTCAAGCCGCCCAGGCGGTGCAGTCCGGCGGCATGTGGTTACCTGCGGAGGTGGTGAACGCGGTGGTCCGGGTATTGTCGACCACGTTGGACGGTGACGAGAACGTTCCGCGGGCCGACGATGCGCATCTGGCCAGCCTGACGGAGCGTGAACGCGCGGTGGCCCAAGCGGTGGCCTCGGGGCTCAGCAACAAGGAGGTGGCCCGCCGGCTCGAGATCACCGAGCGAACCGTCAAGGCTCACCTGAGCTCAGCCTTCCGCAAACTCGGCGTCCGTGATCGAATGCAATTGGTGGTCCGGTTGCGGGTGGCAACGGATGGGAAAACGATGTCGTCTGATCGGCTCAGGGGTGCTTAATGGGCAGTGTCTACGTCAAGCGTGACGATAGTGGGGAAATCGTCAAGTTGGGACGGGAGCCGGAGCCGGGAATGACGGAGACGCTTTCGATCGATGACCCCGACGTTCAGCGGCTTCTCGATCTGTCGCGCGGGACTGAGCCTGCCGCGGTTGCCGAGGCCTTGCAACGCTCGGATGCCGAGCTCGTCCGAGTGGTCGAGGACCTGACCAACCTCCTGATCGAAAAAGGCGTGATCCGGTTTACCGAGCTTCCCGCCGCGGCCCAGCGCAAGCTTCTCGATCGCCGCCAGCTGCGCCGTGATCGCAAGGCCCTGGACCTGCTCGCCGGAACCGAGGACAACGGCGACGATCGCTTCATGCCCTGACCGCCGTTTCGGCACGGGACGCCGTGTCGGCACGAAAGCCCTTTCCAGCGGGGCGTTCGTTCAGCCGGGGACGCCGGGCCCACTGGCGCCATCGACACCCAGTTCCCCTAGTACCGCGAGTTCTTCGTTCGAGCGTACGCCATCGGCGATTACGGTCAGGCCAATGGCGTGGGCCATGCCGGTAATGCCGCGCAGGTAATTCCGGTTGGATTCGCTGCCCGCCAGATCGGTGGTCAACGAGCGGTCCAGCTTGAGGTAGACCAGGCCGAGCTCGTGCAGGGCATCGATATCCGTCAAGGCCAGGCCCGCTTTCTCGATGCCGATCCGGTAGCCCAGGGGGACAGCCGCCGCGCAAAACTCGCGGAAGGCGGCCGGGTGGTCGATCACCGCCCGCTCGGCCATCTCGATCGAGACGCGCCCCGCCTGGCGGGTGTACGAGGTCAGCAGGGCCATCAACCGGCTTCTTGCAGACTCGTCCAGAAGGCTTTCGATCGAGAGGTTGACGGCAACCGGCTCGCCGTTGTCCTCGTGGGTCAATCGGTCCAGTTCGCTTGCGAGCACCGCCAGGTCGAGTTGCGGCAGCAGCCCCAGCCGGCGCGCCCAAGGCAGGAACTGACCGGCCGTCCACGTCGTGCTTTCGTTGTCGAGTCGGACCATCGCCTCGTGATGGATCAAGCGGCCGTCGATGTGTCGGGTAGCGAAATGAACGGCGTGGATATGCTGCTCACCAATGGCCGTGGCAAGGATCTCGCGCCATTCGTCGCTGCCATGCATTCGATCGGCATCGCTTGTTGGTGTGGTGCGTTCCAGGCAGGTCGTTTGCTGGTGCTCGGCGCGGGCGAGGGCATCGTCGAGGCGGATCAGGATGGCCGAACGCTCGTCTGCAGAGCCGAAGATATCCGCGGAGAGGGCGAAACGAAGCGCCACGGTCTCGGAATGGCGTGCGACCAGATCATGCATCGTCGCCTCGAGCCGCGTTGCAATGGCTGAGATGTCCAGAATATCGGTGAGGATGAGTGCGAAATCGCTTCCGTTCAGGCGGGCGATGTGGTCATCGGTGAACTGATCGCCGTGGTCGCGGGCGACCTGGTCAAGGCGCACGGTGACCTCGCGGATCAGGGTGTCGGTCTCCTGACGGCCGAGCTGGCGGTTGACGTCGGCCAGATCGACCACCCTGACCAGGAATATCCCGTGGTGACGGTTGGGGTCGTCATCGGCGAGCAGGGCGGCCAGCACGTCGTCGAACCGGCTGCGGTTGCCGACGCCGGTAAGGGAATCGCGCTGCAATCGCTGACGCATCTCCTCGAGCCGGGCGCGTTCCTGGCCCAGCATCTCGCGCACGCGCCCGGCGAGGATATTCATGGCCCTGACCACTCGGCGGAACTCCAGCGTCCGTGGCTCGGACGTGGTGATGAAACGCTGGTTGCCGATGGCCTCGGCCTGGCGGACGACGTCATCGAGCGGTCGCGTGAGCGATTTGAGAACGAACGAACCGAGCAGACCAAGGACCGCGGCGATGCCGAGGAACCAGAGGAACAACTCGACAGTCGTGTCCCAGAGCGCCTCGAGGGCAAAGCCGCTGAGGCTTTCGACGTACAAGGTGCCGTATTGTTGCCAGCCGTCCGGGATCTGCGCGACGCCCGGGGCGACTTCCAATGCGGCAAGGTCGGCAAACCAGCCCGGTACGTCGCCCGCGCCGTCTGAGTCTCGGCTCCGTGAGGCGATGGGGTCGCCTGCAGGGCCAATGATTTCCAGACGCTGGTAGTGCCCGGTGTCGAATTGCGCCGCAATCATCAGCTCGATCAGGACGGGGTCCTTTTCCACCTGGGAAAGCGTCAGGGCCAGGGTGTTGGCATTGTCGATATTCTTGAGGTGCAGTTGCTCCTCGAAATAGGCGCGCGCGCTGTGGAAGCTGATCGCGAGGCTGCTGAGGAACGCGAGGATCATCACCGAGACAATCGCGATCCAGAGTTGTCGGTTCAATGCCATGGCGGGACTCACTCATTCTGCCGTATCGAGGTGTCGCTGGAATCCGTGGGCGCGGACAGGTAGATGCCTTCCTCCTGCGTGCGTTGCAGCACGTCGCGCCAGCGGGAAAGACGGTCGGTGGCTCGGGCTGCCGGACGTGCCTGGCCGCCTACCCAAAGCCCTTCACTGTTGAAACTGAAGACAGGGGTCAGGTCCGGGCGCTGGCCGGCCGGGGCGATCAGGCGCACCAGGCTGTCGAGGATCAGCGGTTCGGCCTGCGGTTCCGGATAGTAGCCGAGCACCATGTGGGCCCGACTGCCCCCTCCCATTCGGGCACGAACGTAGATCAGGCGTAGCTGGCGGTTTTTGATGCCGGCCTCGCGGAGCATCACGTACTTTGCGATGGCGAAGTCCTCGCAGTCGCCCGCGCCATGCCCGATGGTCTCCACCGGGGAGGCCCAGTAGTCGGCACGCCCCCAAAGCTGGTCATCCTCCACGTAGCGAATCCGGCGGTTGAAGAAGGTGTTGACGTGTTCGACTCGTTCGTGAGGCTCGAGATGGCTGGTGTCATCAAGCATCTGCTCGAGCTCGTCGATCACTAACGCTCGGTCTGCGCCGAATCGCTCCAAGACTTCGGCCTTGAGTGTGCCGAAATCGGTGCGCACCTCGGCCTGTCCGAATCCATGAATCATCATGGCGAGACCGAGCGCAATCGCGGCGACGATCAGTCGGGTTGTCCCAGATGCCGGCATGCGCGCCGTCCCGTGAGGTCAGATTCAGGTGCACCCAAGTTGGGCCGAGGGTGCGGGGCGCCGGTGGATGAGCCCATGGCGGATCATCACTCCGGTACCGGCACGCCCGGCTATCTTGAGAACGGGCGGGATGCGATGCGCCGATCCGTAGATCGTCGTGATCGCATCCCGCCCAATCGTACCCCACCTCGTGGTCTTCGACACCGTCTGGTGCCGTTACCGGCTCAGGTGTCGATCTTCAGTTGACCGCTGTCGAGCATGTTCTGGATCAGCTCGTCGGAGTTGGTCGCGCCACCGAAGTCGCTGAACGACTTGTCTTGCAAGGTGATCGTCTGCGTTGCCCCGTCCGACCCACCGTCGTGCGTGACCTGGAAGACCAGATCGTCGCCATCCTGTGCCACCGACAGGAAGTCGCCGATGGGCTGCTCGGTTTCATCGACGAGCAGATCGCGCAGGTCGAGCACATCGTTGCCGGTGCCGAAATCCGTGATGACGTCATTGGCCGGTGCATTCGTGTCGCCCTGGTCGGCCAGGGTCCACTTGAAGACATCGTCGCCGAGCCCGCCGGTGAGCGTATCGTCGCCAGCCAAGCCCGCGAACGCCTCGTCAGCATCGCCACCCACAAGAAGCGCGTCGTCGCCCTCTGTGCCGATCACCGGGGTGAGGTCATCGCTGTGCATGAAGGCCGAGAGCGTGCCTTCGGCGGTCGAGCCGTCCTGATCCTCGACGGTGTAGGTAAACGAATCCTGCTCGAACTGGTGCGTGGGGGTGTAGCTCAGTTCGTCAATGACGTAACCAGAGTTGTTGTTGACATCCCCGGTATCCAAGCCCATTTGCAGGTAGGAGAAGGATTCTGTCGTCTCAATTGCCAGTTCAAAACGGTCGCCGTTGTTATTCACGCCACTGAAGCCGCCTGAGCCAACCACATCGCCGTCATCGTTGTATGCCGTCCAGAAACCAAACTTTTCCTGCGCTTCGTTGAAACGGTTTATTCCAACCGTGAGCTGGTCCGTACTGTCTTCCAACTGAATTAGTATCGACTCGCCGTCATCGATTGTGTTGGCGCCTCCTTTTACCTTTACGCCGACACCGCTTTTCTCGCCTCCATTGAAGGTAATGTTGCCGTTACCTGCGCTCAGAGCAGTCAGGTCTAGGCCACCGTCGCCCTCCAGCGGGATCGTCGTGCTGGCATCGAAGCCCCAGAGTCCAGCCGTCTGCGTTTCCCAGATCTCAGCTGAACTGCCCTGGATATTTACCGGCTCAACGGCATTTGCCTGATAGCTGTAGCTCCCGTCACGCTCGGTGGTAAGCGTCCCGTAGTCGCCCCTGATCGTGATCGGATCACCGTTTTCCGGCACTTGGTGAGCGATGCCCTCAAAGGTCACCGCCGTCAACGCCAAGTCCACGTCCGCCCCGGCATCATTGTCGAGTACGTTGCCCGCGGCATCGTCCCCGGCAGTAACGGCAAGCAAGTCGTCTGTTGTGTCGACGCCGTCATCGAGAATGGCAACGTTGAGCGTGGCCTGAGCCGGGGTGCCGTTCGCATCGGTCAACTCGAGACTGATCGGTTCCTTGTTCAGCGGCTCGCCATTTTCGTTTGTGACCGGGCCGCCGAGCTCGAACTCGTAATCGACCGTGCCGGAATCTGCATCAAAGCCAGTCAGGCGCAGGGTGTTGCCCTCGGGCGTTTCAATAACCACCGGCGTGTCGTTCAGTGCGGCGAGCTGATCGGCGTCAAGGGATACCTGGTCATCGGCGAAGCTGGCATCGCCACTGGTCAGGCTGGCCGCCGCAATCGATAGCGCACCGAGACCGGCCGGTGTGTTCAAGGTGAACTGACCATTGGCGATCTTGCCCGGCTCACCTTCGGCAGGCTCCTCACCTGCGCGCGTGCCGTTATCGAGGAAGGCCTCGTTGACTGTGGTTCCTTCTGGGTCGAGCACGATAATTGACGGCCCGCCGGTCTCGAATGACGTCGGCACCTCCGTGTTGGTTTCGGGGACGTTGATTTCGACCTTCACGGGGTCGCTTCCGTCTCCGTCTCCGTCCTTCACGCTGTACAGGAATTCAGCCGCGCTAAAGGTCTTGTAGCTAATGCTGTCGACAAAGTAGTCGCTACTGTCGTTACCTGAACCATTCGATTGGTGGCCGTCAGCGTACTCGGTCGCAGTAAAGCGCAATTGATCGAATGCGATCCCGTCAGGCAGGTTGAAGCTGCCGTTGTTTCCTCCGATATCGAAGTCAACCGGTTCGCCATCGAGGGTCGCCCCATCTACGCCACTGAAGGTCCAGGTGCCTACCTGCTCTCCGTCCAGGTAGGCGTCAACCTGGCCGACTTCCCCTTCGGTCTTGATCAGGCGGCTGACCGAAATCTCGGCACCATGGGCCGGTCCGTCGAAATCCATGACCAAGGTCTGGGATGTGCCATCCCGGTATCCGAGTTGGTTGGGAACTTGCTGCTGGATGCCGCCGGGGCTGTCATCTCCAGCCCCGACGCCGTCGTTGCCGTAATTCAGCAATGTATTGTCTTGCTCACCGTCATAGCCATAGGCAAAGACGGTTATCCCGGAATCGGCAACCGGTGCCTGGCTGAAATCGATGTTGACTGCATTGCTGCCAGAGCCGTCATCCATCCAGTAGAAATTGGAAGCGTCGGAAAACTCGGTCCCTTGCTGCGCCGGGGCATAGGTGCCATCACCGTCAACATCGATAAAGAGTGCCCCGCTGTCGGGAACCGAATCCAGCGTGAAAGTCAGATCGTCGAGGGGCGTTTCTGCATCAGCACCTCCCAGTGTGGGCGAAGCCTCAGGATCATTCCCATCGACCGTTCCATCCACTGAAAACTGTTTGAACAGAAGTGGGCTCGCCGACACGCCATCTGGAAGAATCGAGTCGGCGTCAAAGACCTCTGCCGTGGTCAACACAGGGTCGGCGACAGGAGGAGTGTTCAGCGCATACTCGCGGGCAGCGCTGGCGGTGAAGTCGTTACCGGCGTCATCGCTGCCGGTGACAGTCGCGTGGACCGTGTCGTTGTCAGCCAGCAGGCTGCCCGGTACGTCGTCGATGGTGTACTCGTTGTCGCCATCGACGGTGCCGGTGAATTTCTCGCCGCCGACCGTCAGGGTGACGGTATCGCCCTCGGTGGCATCCCCACCGACCGAGCCGGTGATGCTGATGGCTTCCTGCCCGGCCTCGTCGCCATCGACGAGGTCATCGCCGGTGACGGGATCGATGGTGATCGTGGCCGAGGCCTCGGTGTCGACGCCGTACTCACGACCGGCGCTGGCGGTGAAGTCGTTGCCGGCGTCATCGC
>NZ_JBDODP010000021.1:0-44288 GCF_044582135.1 Guyparkeria halopsychrophila
CATGTGAAAGTAGGTCAACGCCAGGCTCCCAATACCGAAACCCCCGTACGCCGTAAAGGCTGCGGAGGTTTCTTCATGGCGGTGGCGAGTCTCTCGACCCGGCAGGGTGGGCTTGGGCCCACCCATCCATCCGCCAGGACGGATGGATCTCGGCGCGTCCTCGGCAACTCGGCTCGCCTCTCGACTGACTCTCGCCTACCGCGCAAACGGCCCTTTGGCCACTTGATCCATCAGTCGATCCACGCCTAGCTCCCACTCTCGAAAGGCCCGCGCGCCATTTGGCGGCGAGGATTCGGCGTTGTAGGAATTGGCGCACAGGGATCGAGGCGGATTCCTACGACGATTGAGGATTATCCCCATATTCACAGCCGGCGATTCCCCTTAAGCTCCTGATCTGGGTGACAGATGAAGAGTTGAGCGAGTGGTGACGAACACAGGTTTTGGGTGGATGGGTGTCGGGCTGTTGTTTATGGCGTCCTTCCCGGTTCAGGCGAGTGGTCTGGATCTCAATCGGGCGTCGGTGTCCGATCTTGCCGGCGTCAACGGTGTTGGGCCGGTGTACGCTGAACGAATCGTGCTCCATCGCCTGACGGAGGGCGCATTTGGCTCTGTTGATGATCTAGAAACGGTATGGGGCCTTGACGCGCAGGCCATCCGGCGGCTTCGTCCTCACGTCGCGGTTCATCCTGACTAATTCGCATGTTTTGATTTCTCCCCTGAGTGACTTTTTGCCCCGGCCCTGCCGGGGCTTTTTCTTGGCTCCTGTTCCAGGCTGCGGATAGCGACTGCGGGCATGACAATGGCGCGTCGGTGCGCGACAATGCCCCCTTTTCATTGACGATTTCTGGAACGGGCCACCATGAACCTGCATGAATATCAGGCCAAAGCGCTGCTGTCCGAATTCGGCATTCCCGTGCCCTCCGGCACGCTGATCGAATCGGCCGACGAGGTGGGAGACGGTAGTCGCCTGCCGACCAGCGAATCGGGTCGGTGGGTGGTCAAGGCGCAGGTGCACAGCGGGGCGCGGGGCAAGGCCGGCGGCGTGCGGTTGGTCGACGATGTCCCCGGTGTGACGCAGGCGGCCAGCGACTTGCTCGGCACCCGGCTGGTGACCCTGCAATCCGGTCCCAACGGCCTTCCGGTCGACTCGCTATTGGTCGAGCCGGTCGCTGGTATCCAGCATGAATATTACTTGGCCGTCACGGTCGATCGGGCATTGCAGCGCGTCGTGATGGTGGCGTCGTCTCAGGGCGGCATGGACATTGAAGCGGTCGCCGAGCAACTCCCCGAGTCGATCCATCGGGCCGTGGTCAACCCCACCGTGGGCCTGGGGGCGTATCAAGCCCGCGAGTTGGCATTTGCACTCGGGCTGGGCGCAGGCCAGGTCAAGGATTTTGTCTCGCTGGCGCTAAAACTCTACTCCGCGTTTGTCGAACGGGACGCGGCCCTGATCGAGATCAATCCGTTGGCGGCCTTGACCGACGGGCAGCTGGCGATCGTGGACGCCAAAGTCGCCCTGGATGACAACGCCGGTTACCGACAGGCCGAATGGTGGCAACGCCGGGATATCGCCCAAGAGGATCCGGCCGAGCGCAAGGCGATCGAGCACGGCCTCAACTACGTCTCGCTGGATGGCAATATCGCCTGCATGGTCAATGGTGCCGGACTGGCGATGGCCACCATGGACCTGATCCAGCACGCCGGCGGCAGGCCGGCGAATTTCCTCGATGTCGGCGGCGGCGCCTCGGCGGCCAAGGTCACCGAGGCGTTCAAGCTCATCCTGGAAAATCCCCGCGTCGAGGCGATTTTGGTCAACATCTTCGGCGGGATCGTGCGTTGCGACCTGATTGCCGAGGGGCTCATCGAGGCTGCCCGAGAGGTGGCACTGGATGTGCCGACGGTCGTGCGTCTGGCTGGCACCAACGCCGACCAGGGGCGCCGCATGCTGGCCGAATCCGGCCTGGCATTGACGGCCGAAGACGATCTAGCCGCTGCCGCCAACCGGGCGGTGGCGCTCGCCCACACCAGCCGGGAGGCTGCACGATGAGCATTCTGGTCGACGAATCCACTCGAGTGATCTGCCAGGGCTTCACTGGCAAGCAGGGGACGTTTCATTCCGAGCAGGCGATCGCTTACGGCACCCGTCTGGTCGGGGGGGTAACCCCCGGCAAGGGGGGGCAGATGCACCTCGGTCTGCCGGTATTCGATACGGTCGCCGATGCCGTGCGCGAGACGGGCGCGATCGCGAGCATGATCTACGTCCCCGCCCCGTTCGCCGCGGACTCGATTCTCGAGGCCGCCGCCGCCGGGATCGAGGTGATTGCCTGCATTACCGAGGGCATCCCGGTAATCGATATGCTCAAGGTCAAGGCGGTGCTCGCCCAGGACTATCCCGAGGCCTGCCTGATCGGACCGAACTGCCCGGGTTTGATTACGCCGGATGGCTGCAAGATCGGCATCATGCCGGGCTCGATCCATACCAAGGGGCGGGTTGGCATCGTCTCGCGTTCCGGCACGCTCACCTACGAGGCGGTGGCGCAGACCACGGCCGCGGGGCTCGGGCAGAGCACCTGTGTGGGGATTGGCGGTGATCCCATCGGCGGGCTGGATTTCATCGATTGCCTGTCGCGTTTTGCCGACGATCCGCAGACCGAACTGGTGTTGATGGTGGGCGAGATCGGCGGGGGCGCCGAAGAGGCCGCCGCCGAGTTCATTCGCCAAGGCTATCCCAAGCCCGTGGTGGCCTACATCGCCGGGGCCACGGCGCCGGCCGGCAAGCGCATGGGCCATGCCGGTGCGGTGATTGCCGGGGGCAAGGGGACCGCCGCGGCGAAATGCGAGGTGTTGCGCGCCGCGGGCGTCCACGTGGTAGACAGCCCGGCCGATCTGGGCGTCACGGCTGGCCGCGTTCTCGAGGGTCGATCCGAGGGCGTGAACGCATCGTGACTGACAACCTGAACCGAATCGAGGAAAGCGAGGCCGGCGGTCTGCGGATTGCGCTGGCCCAGATCAATACCCGGGTCGGCGATTGTCGCGCCAACGCCTCGCGCGTGATCGAACTGGTCGCACGGGCCGGCAAGGAGATCGATGCGCGGCTGGTCGTCTTCCCCGAGCTGACCATTTCCGGCTATCCACCGGAAGACCTGCTGCTGCGTGACGATTTCGTCGAATCCTGCGAGGAGCAGCTCGCGCGTATCGCCCGCGAGGTGGGCGATACGGCCGTGCTGATCGGCACCCCGGGGCGCGACGCCGAGGGATGCTTGCAGAACCAGGCGGTGCTGATCGATGGCGGCCAGGTGGTGGCCCGCTACGCCAAGCGCGCCCTGCCCAACTACGGCGTGTTCGACGAGAAGCGTTATTTCCGCAAGGGGACCTCTCCGTTGGTGGCCAAGATCGACGGGGTCCCGGTGGGCGTGGTCATCTGCGAGGACGCGTGGCGTGAAGGGCCGATCGAAGAGACCGCCCGGGCGGGCGCCGCCGTGATCTGCGTGCTCAATGCCTCGCCGTTTCATCGTCAGAAGACCCGTGAGCGCGAGGCCCAGATCGCCGAGCGCGTCAATTCGAGCGGCTGCGCGATCATCTACGTCAATCTGGTCGGTGGCCAGGACGAACTGGTGTTCGACGGTCGTTCGTTCGTTTCCTCGGCCTCCGGCAACCACATGCATCTGCCCGGCTTTGCCGAGAGCATCGGTTGGACGGAGATCTCGTCGACGGGCGAAGTCCTGGCCCACGGCCCCAGCCATGACTGGGAGCAGGGCGAGGCGGAGATCTATCGCGCCTTGACCACCGGTATTGCCGATTACGTGCGCAAGAACGGATTTTCCGGCGTGGTGCTGGGGCTGTCCGGTGGCATTGACTCGTCCCTGGTGCTCGCGCTTGCCGTGGATGCGCTGGGGGCCGACAACGTGCTGGCCGTGCGCATGCCGTCACAGTACACCTCGCCGATGAGTCTCGAGGATGCCCAACTCCAGTGCGACGCGTTGGGCGTGCGTTGCGAGACGTTGTCGATTGAGCCGGTGTTCGGCTCCTTCCAGGAAACGCTATCGCCGTTGTTCGCCGGCCTGGCCCAGGACGTTACCGAGGAGAACCTGCAGGCCCGTACCCGCGGTGTGATCCTGATGGCCTTGTCGAATAAGTTCGGCCGGCTGTTGCTCACTACCGGCAACAAGTCGGAACTCGCCGTCGGCTACGCGACCCTCTACGGCGACATGGCCGGTGGGTTCGCCCCGATCAAGGACGTGCCCAAGACGGTGGTCTACCAGCTCGCCCGCTACCGCAACTCGCTGGGTGGAACCGTGCGTCCCGAACTCGATGCCGTGCCCGAGCGTGTCATCACGCGTGAGCCCTCGGCGGAATTGCGCGCCGACCAGCGGGATTCCGATTCGCTGCCGGCCTACGCGGATCTCGATCGCATCATCGAGGCCTTCGTCGAGCATGACCGCAGTATCGAGGAGATCGTGGCCATGGGGCTGGATGAGGCGGTGGTCCGCCGCGTGGTCGGCATGATTTTGGTCAACGAGTACAAGCGCCGTCAGGCCCCGCCGGGGGTACGCATCAGCCGGCGGGCCTTCGGCCGCGATCGTCGCTACCCGATCAGTTCCGGTTTCCGCCCCGACAAGGTCGACGACTGAAACTCGCTTTAAGATCACCGCGGGGTAACACTCGCCCCCCTCTGCTCTCTGGCGTCTCTACCCCAGATCGCCCCATTGGTACTGCAGTATTGCCACGCCGGTGATGGCTGCCGTCTCGGCACGCAGGATGCGTGGTCCGAGGGTCAGTGCGCGAAAACCCTGCTCCCCGGCTCTAGCCACTTCCCCATCGGTCAATCCGCCCTCCGGACCCACTAGCAGGGCCACCCCGGTGGGGCGTGGCTGGTCCCGCAGGGCCGTCAGCGGCTGTTGGGCGCGTGGGTCGAGCACGAGGCGTATCGGCGCGTCGGTCGCCATCAGTGCCTGATGCAGTGATCGAATCGGCTCGATGGTGGGCAAGGTGTCGCGGCCGCACTGTTCGCAGGCGTTGATCATGATCTGGCGCCAGCGGATCAGGCGCTTTTCGGCACGGCTGCCCTTGAGTTCCAGCACGCTACGCTCGGTCTCCACCGGCGCGATGGTGGTCACGCCCAGCTCGACCGCCTTCTGGATCACCAATTCCATCTTCTCGCCCTTGGCCAGCGCGGCCATCAGGGTGATCGGGACCACCGACTCCTCGGGGCTGATTTTGCTGGATTCGACCAGTGCGCGGGCCTCGCGCCGGGCCAGTGCCAGCCGGCCGTGGGCGCGCTGGCCACGACCGTTGAACAGCTCCAACGGCTGGCCGTCCTTCAGGCGCAGGACGTTTCTCAGGTAATTGACGGTGTCTGCCGGCAGGTCGATTTCTCTCCCGGCTTGCAGTTCGTGGTCGACGAAGACGCGACGGGTGCGCATCGGTGCTAGCGCAGTGCCGCGCGGGCGGCGTCACGCGTGACCTCGAACACGTGCCGATAGTCGTCCTCGTCGAGGACGTAGGGCGGCATCCAGTAGAGCGTGTTGCCGAGCGGACGCAGCAGCAGCTCGTGCTCAAGCGCGTACTGGTACGCGCTCACCCCACGGCGATCCCCGGACGGGAACGGCTCGCCCGTCGCCGGGTCGATCAGGTCCATGGCGGCGATCATGCCGGTGCGCCGCACGTTGGTGATGTGGGGCTCCGCGGCCAGCTCGGCGAGATGCCGATCCATGATCTCTTGGGATTTCTGGTTGGCGTTGATGACGTCGTCGCGCTCGAACAGGTCGAGGGTGGCGAGTGCCGCCGCGCACGCCAGCGGGTTGCCCGTGAAGCTGTGGCTGTGCAGGAAGGCGCGCATGGTGGCGTAGTCGTCATAGAACGCCTGGTAGACCGTGTCGCTGGTGAGCACGGCGGCCAGCGGCAGGTAGCCGGCGGTCAGCCCCTTCGACAGGCACATGAAGTCCGGCGTGATGTCGGCCTGCTCGCTGGCGAACAGGGTGCCGGTCCGGCCGAAGCCCACCGCGATCTCATCACAGATCAGGTGCACGTCGAACTCGTCGCAGAGCATCCGCAGCCCGCGGATGTAGTCCGGATGATGCATCAACATGCCCGCCGCGCACTGCACCAGCGGCTCGACGATCACGGCAGCGGTGCGCTCGGCCTGTTCCTCGAGGATCCGTCGCATGCCGTCGAGCGCCTCGGCGGCCCGCTCGCGGCAATCGCCACGATCCTGCCGGCAGGCCGGCGAGGGCGCGGTCGCCGTGGTGCGCAGCAGCGGGCCGTAGGTGTCCTTGTAGAGCCCCACGTCGCCGACCGACAGCGTGCCGAGGGTTTCGCCGTGGTAGCTGTTGGCCACCGTGACGAACTCGCTTTTCTCGGGGCGGCCGCAGTTGCGCCAATAGTGATAGCTCATCTTCAGCGCCACCTCGACACCCGAGGAGCCGTTGTCCGCGTAGAAGACCCGGTCGAGCCCGGAGGGCGTGATCTCTACCAGTCGCTCGGACAGTTCCACCACCGGGGCATGGGAGAAGCCGGCCAGGATGACGTGTTCGAGCTTGTCGAGCTGGGCCTTGATGCGGTCGTTGATATAGGGATTGGCGTGACCGAAGATGTTGACCCACCAGGAGCTGATGATATCGAGGTAACGTCGGCCATCGAAGTCATAGAGCCAGGGCCCTTCGCCCCGCTCGACGGGCACCAACGGAATGGACTCGTGGTCCTTCATCTGGGTGCAGGGGTGCCAGAGGACGTTGAGGTCGCGGCGTTGCCAGTCCTGGTTGCGGGTCATGCCGTACTCCGAGAGTGAGTCGTGGATTCAGTCAGCGTTCGTTGATGGTCTCGTCGACCCGGCGACCGAAGTGCCGCCCGCCGCGCTCGGCCAGCGAGACGCGCACCCGGTCGCCGGGGTTGAGGTCGAGCACGCTCACCGCTCGGCCCTCGGGGTTCACCAGGCGGATGGTCTCGGCGTGCTGCACGATGGCCGAGAAGCGGTCGCCGTCATCATCGACCGCCTCGATCTGCACCATCGGGCGCCGTTCGATCTTGTTGCGACCGACGGCCAGGGTGCGGGTTCGGCCATCGGCGCCCACCACCAGGGCGGGGTCGCCGCTGCTCATCTCGGCGAGGTAACGCACCCGGTCGCCGGGGGTGAGCACGTAGCCGTGAATCGCGCCGGCGTTCACCCGAAAGGGGCGCGCGGCGCAGTGTGGGTTGTCGACGTTCTCGCTGTGGATCAGAAAGCGGGCGTGATTGAAGCTACCCACCAGCAGCCCTTCGCCCGGGGCGAGTTCGCCGATCAGGTCGAGGCAGCTGCGATCGCCCATGCCCACCGGGGTGATGGCGGTGATCCGCGCGTCCGTCAGCTCGACCGGCGAGGGGGCAAGTTCCGCGAGCATGCGGCCCAGTGCCTCGATGGTCTTGGCATCGGCATGGCGCAGCCAGATGCCGGCCACACCCTGCTCCATGATCGTCAGCGCCAGCTTGGCCTGCTCGGCGTCATCGACCACCTGGATTACCTGCACGCCGCGCGAGATCAGGTTCTCCGCGGGAATGATGCTCCACTCGGCCGGCTCGATTACCGCGAGCCGGTCGCGACGGACGGATTCCTCATCGGCCTCGCGCTCGACCCGGTGGTGCTCGAAATCACGCCCTTCCTCGAAGTCGCCGCCGGCCCCGACGAGAGGCAGGCCGGCGGTCTCCTGACCCGCGGGCAAGACCAGCGCGGTGGCGCCGGCCTCAGCCGCGGGGCCGGCGAGGGAGGCGTCGGCCGGTTCGATCCAGATGTGCTTGTCGGACAGCTTGATGCTCATGCGCGGGAGTATATCGTCCGTCGGCGGCTGTGGGGTCCGGGTATCGTTACGCGGCTGGAGACTCGGTCAGGCCGGTCGCCGCATCCGGTTGAGCCTCGCCCGCAATGGCGGCTTCGGTCGTCGGCCCGGCTCAACCCGATGTCACGAGCCGGCTTCGGGCCTCAGTCCCCGACCAGCCCGGCGTCGCGACAGAGTCGAATGACCGGCTGCGAGCGGTTCATGGCGTAGAAATGGATCCCGGGTGCGCCGGCATCGACCAGTTGTTCGCAGAGCTCGGTGACCACGTCGTGACCGAAGGCGCGCAGCCCCTCCAGGTCGTCGCCGAAGGCCTCCAGTCGTTTGCGCAGCCAGCGCGGGATGTCCGCACCGCACATGTCGGAAAAGCGCGCCAGCTGCTGGTAGTTGGTGATCGGCATGACGCCGGGGACGATCGGCACGTCGATGTTCAGGCGTTCGCAGTCGTCGAGAAAGCGCCGGTAGGCCTCGATCGAGTAGAAATACTGCGTGATCGCCGCATCCGCGCCGGCCTCGACCTTGCGCTTGAAGTTGGCCAGATCGGCCTCCGCATTGGGCGCCTGGGGGTGGATTTCCGGGTAGGCGGCTACCTCGACGTGGAACCAGTCGCCACTGTATTCGCGGATGAAGGCGACCAGCTCGTTGGCATAACGAAAGTCGCCGGGGTCCTGCATGCCGCTGGGCAGGTCGCCGCGCAGGGCGACGATGCGCCGGATATCCTGGGCGCGATAGTCATCGAGGATCTGCCCGACGCCTTCGCGCGAGGAGCCGATGCAGGACAGATGCGGGGCGGCCGGCACCCCCGAGTCGCGCTGGATCTGGCGGACCGTTTCGAACGTGCGGGTCTGGGTCGAGCCGCCGGCGCCGAAGGTCACCGAGAAGTACTCGGGGTCGATTGCGCGGGCGAGTTCCTGGTAGACCTCGCGCAGCTTGGCCTCGCCGTCGGCGGACTTGGGCGGAAAGAATTCGCAGGATACCGGGATCGGCATGATTCCTCCGGGGAATGTAGGGCAGGCGACACGGGATGCCGTGCCGCCCGGGGGCATGATGTCGGTAAAGTCAGATCAGAGCGCCAGATCAGTAGCGGTACGCGTCCGGTTTGAACGGGCCTTCGGTGGGCACGCCGAGGTACTTGGCCTGCGTGTCGGTCATGCGGGTAAGCACGCCGCCGAAGCCTTCGACCATGTAGCGGGCGACTTCCTCGTCGAGATGCTTGGGTAGCACCTCGACGCGCAGCGCCTCACCCTTCTTGTCGGCCGGCAGGTCGGCAAAGCGATCCCGGAACAGGTGAATCTGTGCCAGTGCCTGGTTGGCGAACGAGCCGTCCATGATGCGGCTCGGGTGGCCGGTACCGTTGCCCAGGTTCACCAGGCGACCCTCGGAGAGCAGGATCAGGTAGTTCTCGCTGTCCGGATCGAATGCGCCGCCGGCGGTCGCCTCGCGGTAGATCTTGTGCACCTGCGGCTTGATCTCTTCCCAGGCCCAGTTCTCGCGCATGTAGGCGGTGTCGATCTCGTTGTCGAAGTGACCGATGTTGCAGACCACGGCCGCGTTCTTCAGTGCGCGCAGCATCGGCGCGTCGCAGACGTTGACGTTGCCGGTGGTGGTGACGAGCAGGTCGATCTTGCCCAACAGGCGCTGGTCGACGCCGTCGTCGGTGCCGGTATTGATGCCATCGATGTACGGCGAGACCACCTCGAAACCGTCCATCGCCGCCTGCATGGCGCAGATCGGATCGATCTCGGTGACCTTCACGATCATGCCTTCCTGGCGCAGAGAGGCGGCCGAGCCCTTGCCCACGTCACCATAGCCGATCACCAGCGCCTGCTTGCCCGATAGCAGGTGGTCGGTGGCGCGCTTGATGGCGTCCGAGAGCGAGTGGCGGCAACCGTACTTGTTGTCGTTCTTCGACTTGGTGACCGCGTCGTTGACGTTGACCGCCGGGATCTTCAGCGAGCCGTCCTCGAGCATTTCCAGCAGGCGATGCACGCCGGTGGTGGTCTCCTCGGAGACGCCGTGGATGTCCTCGATGAGATTGGGGTACTTCTCGTGCATCAGGCCGGTCAGGTCGCCGCCATCGTCGAGCAACAGGTTCGGGGTCCATGCCTGCTGATTGTCGCCGGGGCCCTGGATGGTCTGTTCGACGCACCACCAGTATTCCTCCTCGGTCTCGCCCTTCCAGGCGAACACCGGCACGCCGCTCGCGGCGATGGCGGCGGCGGCGTGGTCCTGCGTGGAGAAGATATTGCACGACGACCAGCGCACATCGGCGCCCAGCGCGGTGAGCGTCTCGATCAGCACCGCGGTCTGGATGGTCATGTGGATGCAGCCGGCGATGCGCGCCCCGGCCAGCGGCTGCTCGGCGCGGTATTTCTCGCGGATCTTGCTCAGGGCCGGCATTTCGCGCTCGGCGATGCGGATCTCGCGGCGACCCCAGTCGGCGAGATTGATGTCGGCGACCTTGTAGTCGTTGAAGGCTTGCGGTTTGGTGACTGCGTTCACGGTCAGCGTCCTCGTCGATTCTTTTCAGTGGATCGACTCGAACGAGAGGGCGGGTCGTGCGGCTCTTGTTCAAGTCGAGGCTTGAAAGCGAACCCGGTTCCGATGGGTCGGGTTCTCAAGAGCGCCGTTGTTCAGGTGACGGGCCGGGTGATCCGGTCCGCCGCCGCGCCCCGGCCGAGCCTGACCCGCTGATCAGCGGATTGCAGCGCTCCTCGGTCGGGGCGGGGAAAATTCAGTCGGGGATTATAACCGCCCGAGGGGCGGTCTGCACGGCGCCGATTCCGTGCTTACAGGCCGGCATCGCTGCGCAGTGCCTCGGCCCGATCGGTGCGCTCCCAGCTGAACTCGGGCTCTTCGCGACCGAAATGGCCGCCAACGGCGGTCTTGCGGTAGATCGGTCGGATCAGGTCCAGCATCTGCAGGATGCCGTAGGGGCGCAGGTCGAAGTGCTTGCGAACGAGATCGGTGATGCGCTCGTCGGCAATCCGGCCGGTGCCGAAGGTATCCACCGAGATCGAGGTGGGTTCGGCCACGCCGATGGCGTAGGAAATCTGGATCTCGCAACGGTCGGCCAGATCGGCGGCCACGATGTTCTTGGCCACGTAGCGTCCGGCGTAGGCGGCCGAGCGATCGACCTTGGATGGGTCCTTGCCGGAGAAGGCGCCGCCGCCGTGGCGGGCCATGCCGCCGTAGGTGTCGACGATGATCTTCCGCCCGGTCAGGCCGCAGTCACCCACCGGCCCACCGATGATGAACTGGCCGGTGGGGTTGATGTGGTATTTGGTGTGCTGGTCGAGCCATTCGGCCGGCAGCACCGGCTTGATGATCTCCTCCATCACCGCCTCGTGCAGGTCGGGCTGAGAGATGTCGGGGTTGTGTTGGGTGGAAAGCACCACCGCGTCGATGCCCACCGGGACCCCGTCTTCATAACGGAAGGTGACCTGCGACTTCGCGTCCGGCCGCAGCCAGGGCAGGGTGCCGGCCTCGCGCACCGTCGCCTGGCGCTGCACCAGGCGGTGGGCGTAGGTGATCGGCGCGGGCATGAGCACGTCGGTTTCGTTGGTCGCGTAGCCGAACATCAGGCCCTGGTCGCCGGCGCCCTGGTTGGCGGCGTCCTCGCGGTCAACGCCCTGGGCGATGTCGGAGGACTGCTTGCCGATGGCATTGAGCACGCCGCAGGTGTGACCGTCGAAGCCGAGCTCCGAGCTGTCGTAACCGATATCCACGATCACCTCGCGCACCAGCTCGTCGACATCGACCCAGGCGGAGGTGGTCACTTCGCCGGCGAGCACGACAAACCCGGTCTTCACCAAGGCCTCACAGGCGACCCGGGCCGACGGGTCCTGTACCAGGATCGCGTCCAGGATCGCGTCGCTGATCTGGTCGGCGATCTTGTCCGGGTGGCCCTTGGAGACGGACTCCGAGGTGAACAGGTGGCGCTTGGCGGCGTTTGCGCTCATGTCGTGCAGGCCTCTTTTGCGTACATAATGGGGTGGGTCAGAAAATGGGGCGGGATAACGACACAGACCTGACGGTTGCTTCAGTAGCCGTAGGTGCCGACCAGCAGTTCGGCGTTACCGGCGTAGTAGCGATTGGTCGCCGGCACGATGTCGGTCAGTTGTTGTTCATCGAGGATGCGTCGGCCTTCATCGGTCTCGGCAAACGACAGCAGTGCCTGTCGCAGCGCCTTGCGGGTGCGCTCATTGAGCTCCGGGGAGACCGAGAAGCCCAGGAATGGCAAGGGGTCGGTGGTGATCACCGGGTACAGCCCCGGGTAGCCTCCGACCAGCGGGGTGGGGATGACGCCCGCCTTGGCCTTGCCCTCGATCACCGCGGCGGCGACGTCACGGTTGGTGCGTTCGAAGATCAAGGTCGGTTGCTGCACGGGGTTGGGGAACAGCTGGTACAGCACCAGTGCGCCGACCGATGGCGACGGCTGGACGGCCACGCGCTTGTTGACCAGTTCCCTCGGCGACAGGATCAGGTCGTCATCGCGGGTGACCAGGGACTGGGTCACTTCGCCGTCAAAACGGGCGATCACCTGCCAGTTCTGGCGCTGCACGCGGAAGTCGGTCACGGGCGCGGCGTCCAGGGCGATGTCGAAATCCGAGCCGCCGCGCGTCGCCTCCCAGAAGGAGAGGTAGTTCGGGAACAGCTCCAGTTCCACGGTTTCGCCCAGACGCCGGCTCAGGTACTCGGCCACCGGGGCGTAGGCCTCGTTGAGCTCCGCTTCCGGCAGGAAGGGCGCGATGGCCATCTTCAGGGCCTCCTCCGCCTTGGCGGGGAGGGCCGCGACCAGCAGCGCCGCGGCACCGGCCAGCAAGGGCAGCAGGCGCCCGGCGTGGCCGAGTCGGCGGGTGGCTGGGCGAGAGGCGTAGGCGGGGTGCGTCGACGCGTGCATGGGCGGGTTTCTCCTGGTCCTTGGCGATCGGTTTGTGTCCGCGACCGGTCTGCTGCCGGTTTTGCGTGTTTCCGTGAGCTGTCGCGATCCTGTCGGGCGAGACGGCTCGCTGCGCCGCCCATCGCGGCATGGCGGGCAGCGGTCGAATGGCAGGGAAAATATCACAGTTGTCGTCCGGGCGGCGAGCGGCGCCGTTCGGCGGGAAGCCCCGGGCGGCTTGCCCCCCCCCGATTGGCGTGTCGTGCGACACTCTGCCGGTTACGTAACCATTGACTCGAGAAAGCCGCAAGGAGGTTCGCTCATGGCTCGCACCGAAACCCCGGTCTGCGAATTTGGTCGTCCCGCCGTGGAGTTCGCCCTGCCGGACGTCGAGGGGCGCATCTGGCGTCTGAGTGACGTGCAGGGTGAAAAAGGCACCCTGGTGATGTTCATTTGCAATCACTGCCCGTACGTTAAATCCGTGCTGGATCGCATCGTGCGCGACGCGCGTGAGCTCAAGGGGCTGGGTGTCAACACGGTGGCGATCATGTCCAACGATCCCAGCGACTACCCCGAGGACTCGCCAGAGAACATGAAGCGTGTCGCCGAAGCGCAGATGTTCTCCTTTCCCTACCTGATCGACGACTCTCAGGCAGTCGCCAAGGCCTACGGCGCGGTCTGTACGCCGGACTTCTTCGGCTACAACGCGGATCTGGAACTGCAGTACCGCGGTCGTCTGGACGCCTCGCGCAAGGAGGCCGAGCCGGACGCGCCGCGCGAATTGTTCGAGGCGATGAAGCAGGTGGCCGAGACCGGTCACGGCCCCGAGGAGCAGGTGCCCTCCATGGGCTGTTCAATCAAGTGGCGCGAGTCCTGACCGGGTTGGCCTGGCCTTGTCGGCCTTTTTGGTTCGCCGGGGAGGTGATGTCTGTCGTTGCTAAGTAATTGAAAAACAGGGTGGTTGCCTTGTGTGAGGGTTTTGGGGACAATGTCGCGCAACTTCCGCGCCTGCCTCAAGGCTAGGTGCCGTCGTCTGTGCACTCAATGCACGCGGCGCCCAGAACTGCTTCTTTTTCAACCCTTTGGAGTGTTTTATGTCGACACGTAGAGAGCTTGCCAACGCGATTCGCGCGTTGAGCATGGACGCCGTTCAGAAGGCGAATTCGGGTCACCCGGGCGCCCCGATGGGCATGGCGGATATCGCCGAAGTGCTGTGGAACGACTACATGCACCACAACCCGAAGAACCCGGAATGGCCGAACCGCGACCGTTTCGTGCTCTCCAACGGCCACGGCTCGATGCTGATCTACTCTCTGCTCCATTTGACCGGCTACGAGCTGCCGATGGAAGAGCTGAAGAACTTCCGGCAGCTGCACTCCAAGACCCCGGGTCACCCGGAATACGGCTACACCCCCGGCGTCGAGACCACCACCGGCCCGCTGGGCCAGGGTCTCACCAATGCCGTCGGCATGGCGATCGCCGAGAAGATGCTCGCCGGCCAGTTCAATAAGCCGGGCCACAAGGTCGTCGACCACTACACCTACTGCTTTTTGGGTGACGGCTGCCTGATGGAAGGCATCTCCCACGAGGCCTGCTCACTGGCGGGCACGCTGGGTGTGGGCAAGCTGATCGCCTTCTACGACGACAACGGCATCTCCATCGACGGTCACGTCGAGGGCTGGTTCACCGATGACACGCCCAAGCGTTTCGAGGCTTACGGTTGGCACGTCGTCCGTGACGTCGACGGTCACGATGCCGATGCCATCGACGCGGCCATCCGCGAGGCGCGTTCGGTCAACGACAAGCCGACCATGATCTGCACCAAGACCGTGATCGGTTTTGGCGCACCGAACCTCTGTGGCACCCACGACTGCCACGGCGCCGCCTTGGGCGATGCCGAGGTCAAGGCCACCCGCGAGAACATCGGCTGGAGCCACGAGCCGTTCGTCATCCCCGACGAGGTCTACGCCGGCTGGGACGCCTCCGAGAAGGGCGCGAAGGCCGAGGCCGAGTGGAACAAGACCTTTGCCGCCTACGAAAAGGCCTTCCCGGCCGAAGCCGCCGAGCTCAAGCGTCGCCTCAACGGTGATCTGCCGGCCGACTTCGCCAAGAAGATGGACGCGCTGATCAAGGAGATCGACGCCAAGGGCGAGAGCGTCGCTTCGCGCAAGGCCTCCCAGGCCGTGATCACCGGCCTGGCCGAGATGCTGCCGGAACTGGTGGGTGGCTCGGCTGACCTGGCGCCGTCCAACCTGACCACCTGGAAGGGCTGCACCGCGCTGACCGCCACCGAGTCGGATGCCAACTACATCCACTACGGCGTGCGCGAGTTCGGCATGAGCGCCATCATGAACGGCATGGTGCTGCACGGCGGCCTGCTGCCGTACGCCGGCACCTTCCTGATGTTCTCCGAGTACGCTCGCAACGCCCTGCGCATGGCCAGCCTGATGAAGATCGGCTCGATCTTCGTCTACACCCACGACTCCATCGGCCTGGGCGAAGACGGCCCGACCCACCAGCCGGTCGAGCAGATCGCCACCATGCGCCTGATCCCGGGCATGCAGACTTGGCGTCCCTGTGACGCGGTCGAGACCGCGGTGGCCTGGAAGCAGGCGGTCGTGCGTCGCGATGCGCCGACCTCGCTGGTCTTCTCGCGTCAGGGCCTGCCGCACCAGACCCGCTCGGGTGAGCAGATCGCCAATATCGAGAAGGGCGGTTACGTGCTGAAGGATTGCGACGGTACGCCGGACCTGATCCTGATCGCCACCGGCTCCGAGGTCGGCCTGGCCATGGATGCCGCCGAGAAGCTGACCGACAAGAAGGTGCGTATCGTCTCCATGCCGTGCGTCGAGGCCTTCGACGCCCAGGACGATGCCTACCGCGAATCGGTCCTGCCGAGCGAAGTCACTGCCCGCATGGCCATCGAGGCCGGTGTGACCTCCTGCTGGTACAAGCACGTGGGCACCCACGGCAAGGTGATCGGTCAGGACACCTTCGGTGAATCCGCCCCGGCCGGTGACCTGTTCAAGTACTTCGGCTTTACCGTCGAGCGCGTGGTCGACGAGGCCCGCAAGCTGGGCTGATCCACGCCCGCATCAACCGTTTTTGGGCGCATGTGTCGTCAATCGCATGCGCCTTGACTGATTTGTATCCACGTATTGATTAGGAGAAAACCCATGGCTATTCGTGTCGGCATCAACGGCTTCGGCCGTATCGGTCGCATGGTCTTCCGTGCGGCCGCCCAGGAATTCCCGGAGCTGGAAATCGTCGGTATCAACGACCTGCTCGAGCCGGAGTACCTGGCGTACATGCTCAAGTACGATTCCGTGCACGGCCGCTTTGACGGTGACGTGTCGGTCGAAGGCAACAACCTGGTCGTCAACGGCAAGAAGATCCGTCTCACTGCCGAGAAGGATCCATCCCAGCTCAAGTGGGGTGACCTGGACGTCGACGTCGTGGTCGAGTCCACCGGCCTGTTCCTCACCGAGGAGACTTGCCAGAAGCACATCGAGGCGGGTGCCAAGAAGGTGGTCCAATCGGCCCCGTCCAAGGACGCCACCCCGATGTTCGTCTACGGCGTCAACCACAACGACTACGCCGGTCAGCAGATCGTTTCCGCCGCCTCCTGCACCACCAACTGCCTGGCGCCGGTGGCCAAGGTCCTGAACGACAAGTTCGGCATCAAGCGCGGCCTGATGAGCACTGTTCACGCCGCCACTGCTACCCAGAAGACCGTCGACGGTCCGTCCGCCAAGGACTGGCGCGGTGGCCGCGGCATCCTGGAGAACATCATCCCGTCCTCCACCGGTGCTGCCAAGGCCGTGGGCAAGGTCCTGCCGGCCCTGAACGGCAAGCTGACCGGCATGGCGTTCCGCGTGCCGACCTCCGACGTCTCCGTGGTCGACCTGACCGCCGAGCTGGAGAAGGGCGCCTCCATGGACGAGATCAAGGCGGCCATGAAGGAAGCCTCCGAGGGCGAGCTCAAGGGTGTGCTGGGTTACACCGAGGAAGCGGTCGTTTCCACCGACTTCCGTGGTCACCCGGAGCCGTCCGTGTTCGATGCCAAGGCCGGCATCGCCCTGGACGACACCTTCGTCAAGGTGGTTGCCTGGTACGACAACGAATTCGGTTACACCTGCAACATGCTGCGCGTCGTGCAGCACGTCGGCAAGTAAACCGAACGACCGGAACGGGTGGGTTTTCCCACCCGTTTTTCCAGCTGTCTTTCGCAGCCCGCGAGAGCCGTAAGGACTGGGCGTCACCGAGTCGCCTCCCAATCCTTACCGCTTTTTATCTGTCTCATTGAGGAGTTTCCATGGCGAATGTCATCCGCATGACTGATCTCGATCTTGCCGGCAAGCGCGTGCTGATCCGCGCCGACCTGAACGTGCCGGTCAAGGACGGCAAGGTCACCTCCGACGCGCGCATCAGCGCGTCGCTGGGGACCATCAAGGCCGCGCTCGACCAGGGCGCCCACGTGATGGTCACCTCGCACCTGGGTCGTCCGACCGAGGGCGAGTTCTCCGAGGAGGATTCCCTCGCCCCGGTCGCCAAGGACCTGGGCGACAAGCTCGGTCGCGACGTCCGGCTGGTACGTGACTACCTGGGCGCGAGCGTCGAGGTTGGCGCCGGCGAGGTGGTCATGCTGGAGAACGTCCGCTTCAACAAGGGCGAGAAGAAGAACGACGAGGCGCTCTCGAAGCAGTACGCCTCCCTGTGCGATGTGTTTGTGATGGATGCCTTCGGCACCGCTCACCGCGCCCAGGCCTCCACTCACGGTGTGGCCCAGTTCGCACCGGTCGCCTGTGCCGGCACGCTGCTGACCCAGGAGCTCGAGGCCCTGAACAAGGCGCTGGCCAATCCGGCGCGTCCGATGGTCGCGATCGTCGGCGGCTCCAAGGTATCCACCAAGCTGACCGTGCTTGAGGCGCTCGCTGCCAAGGTCGATCAGTTGGTCGTCGGTGGCGGCATTGCCAATACCTTCGTCAAGGCTGCCGGTCACGGCGTGGGCAAGTCGCTCTGCGAAGACGATCTGGTGCCGACCGCCAAGGCGCTGATGGACAAGCTCAAGAGCAACGGGGCGAACATCCCGATGCCGACCGACGTGGTCATCGGCAAGCAGTTCGACGAGAACGAGCCGGCCGTCCTCAAGCGCGTCGAGGACGTCGCCGACGACGAGATGATCTTCGATATCGGACCGGAGAGCGCCGAGGCACTGGCGAAGATCATCGAGAACGCCGGGACCGTCGTCTGGAACGGCCCGGTCGGCGTATTCGAGTTCGATCAGTTCGGCGACGGCACCAAGCGCATCGCCCAGGCGATTGCCGACACCAAGGCCTTCACGCTGGCCGGTGGCGGCGACACCATCGCGGCAATCCAGAAGTACGATATCTACGACAAGGTGAGCTACATTTCGACCGCAGGCGGCGCGTTCCTCGAGTTCCTCGAGGGCAAGACCCTGCCGGCGGTCGCCATGCTCGAAGAGCGGGCGAAAGGCTGATGGCGACTATGCACGGTTCCACTGATCATCTGCCAGCGCAGCGACGCACCAAGATCGTCGCCACGTTGGGCCCGGCCAGCGACGACCTGGCCACCATCACCGCCCTGGTGCGCGCGGGCATCGACGTCGTGCGCATGAACTTTTCGCACGGCAATGCTGCCGACCACCAGCGTCGCGCCGACTTGGTGCGCGAGGCCGCGGCCGCCGAGGGGCGTTACGTCGCCATCCTCGGCGACCTGCAGGGGCCGAAGATCCGCATCGACCGGTTCAAGGACGGCAAGGTGGAGCTCGAAGAGGGCAAGCCGTTCACCCTCGACGCTGACCTCGACTCGGATAGCGGCGACGAGACTCAGGTCGGCATCACCTACAAGGCACTGGTTTCCGACTCGCGCCCGGGTGACATCCTGCTGCTCGACGACGGCCGCATCGTTCTCAGGGTCGATGAGGTCCAGGGCAACCAGGTGCGCACGACGGTTGCCATCGGCGGCATGCTCTCCAACAACAAGGGCATCAACCGTCAGGGCGGTGGCCTGTCCGCGCCGGCGATCACCGACAAGGATCGCGCCGATATCGTGACCGCATCCCAGATCGGTGTCGACTACATCGCCGTTTCCTTCCCGCGTTCGGGCGAGGACATCCACGAGGCGCGTCGCCTGCTACAAGAGGCCGGTTGTCGCGCACATATCGTCTCCAAGATCGAGCGCGCCGAGGCGGTCGACTGCATCCGCGAGATCATCCAGGCCTCCGATGCCATCATGATCGCCCGCGGTGACCTGGGCGTGGAAATCGGCGATGCCGAGCTGCCCGCGGTGCAGAAGGCCTTCATCAAGATGGCCAAGGAACTCAACCGCCCCGTCATCACCGCCACCCAGATGATGGAGACCATGATCGATAACCCGATCCCGACGCGGGCCGAGGTGTTCGACGTGGCCAACGCGGTGCTCGACGGCACGGATGCGGTGATGCTCTCGGCCGAGACGGCCGCCGGCAAGTACCCGGTGCGCGTGGTCGAAACCATGGCGCGGGTCTGCCATCGGGCCGAGTACCAGATCGAGGCCAAGAAGAGCCCGCCGCCACTGGACGTGCCCTTCGAGCGGATCGACCAGGCGATTGCCTACTCGGCGATCTACACGGCCAACCACCTTTCGGTCGCGGCCATCGTCGCGCTGTCCGAGTCGGGGGCGACGCCGCTGTGGATGTCGCGGGTCGATACCGACATCCCGATCTATACCTTCACCCGTTCGGAGGAGACTGCTCGTCGCGTCGGTCTCTATCGCGGCGTGCAGGCGGTGCACTTCCCCGCGCCCTCGACCGATCATGCCGAGGTCAACCGGATGGTGATCGAGAGCCTGCAGAAGATGGAAAAGCTCGACGAGGGCGATCTGGTGATCATCACCAAGGGCGACCTGATGGGTCAGATGGGCGGCACGAACGCCATGAAGATCGTTCGGGTCGGGGACGTGATCTCCGTCGACTGACGGGCGGTGGTCATGTATTGGCGCGATTTTGCATATCCCGGCGCGCTGGGTATGCTGTCGCGCTTATCGAATTCTCGGTGTCCGGGCCGGTGCGGCCGGGATGCCACCACGGTTTCTTAACTACGTTTCAACTTGAGGAGAGGCAACATGGCGCTCATTTCGCTTCGCCAGCTGCTGGATCATGCCGCTGAACACAGCTACGGCATGCCGGCGTTCAACGTCAACAACATGGAGCAGATCCACGCGATCATGCAGGCCGCCGACGAAGTCGACAGCCCGGTGATCCTGCAGGGCTCTGCCGGTGCTCGCAAGTACGCGGGCGAGCCGTTCCTGCGTCACCTCGTGGAGGCGGCGACCGTGGCGTACCCGCACATCCCGATCGTCATGCACCAGGACCACGGTTCGGACCCGGGCGTCTGCCTGCGTGCGATCCAGTCGGGCTTCTCCTCGGTCATGATGGACGGCTCCCTGATGCCCGACATGAAGACCCCGTCCGACTACGAGTACAACGTCGACGTCACCGCCAAGGTGACCGAGATGGCACACGCCGGCGGTGTGTCCGTCGAGGGTGAGCTGGGCTGCCTTGGTTCGCTGGAAACCGGCGAGATGGGCGAGGAAGACGGCCACGGTGCGGAAGGCAAGCTGGACATGGACATGCTGCTGACCGACCCGGAAGAAGCCGCCGACTTCGTCAAGCGCACCGACTGCGACGCCCTGGCGATCGCCATCGGCACCAGCCACGGCGCCTACAAGTTCACGCAGAAGCCGACCGGCCAGATCCTGCGCATCGACCGAGTCAGGGAGATCCACCAGCGGATCCCGGACACTCACCTGGTCATGCACGGCTCCTCCTCCGTTCCGGAAGAGTGGCTCGAGATCATCAACAACTACGGCGGCGACATGGGTCAGACCTACGGCGTGCCGGTTGAAGAGATCGTCGAAGGCATCAAGCACGGTGTTCGCAAGGTCAACATCGACACCGACCTGCGCATGGCATCCACCGGTGCGGTTCGCAAGCACCTCGAAGAGAACAAGTCCAACTTCGACCCGCGCAAATTCCTCAAGGAAGCAACCGCTGGCATGCAGTCCATCTGCAAGGCGCGCTTCGAAGCATTCGGTTCGGCCGGCATGGCTTCCAAGATCCGTCCGATCTCCCTGGAAGAAATGTACAAGCGTTACGAGTCCGGTAGCCTCAAGCAAAAGATCCGCTGATCTTGGCTTGACCGGGCAGTTGCCCGGCACTGCTGGAAACGACAACCCCGCCGATTGGCGGGGTTTTTTTGTGCCTCCGGCTTGCCCCCGCCCGTAGGCGTAAGGGTGCAAATGCGTGATAATCGGCCCCATGGGAGCAAACGCGTACAAGGATGACCCCGTGCCCCGGCGGCCGGTGGATAACCGGCGACCGGGGCTGCGTGCCGTCTGGCTATTGGTGCTGGTTGGCTGGGTGGTGTTGGGCGTTCTCGGCGCGTGGGTGGTCCAGCGTGAGTTCGAAGCCGAGGTCGACGCCCATGCGGATCGACTGCAGGACACGACTGAATACGCGCTGTCGAGCCGCCAGGCCGAACTGGCGCGGATTGCCCGGATTCTTGCGTTGGATGAACGGGTGCGCGAGATCCTCTCGCAGGCACGCGCCATGGTCGAACTCGAAGGCGGCGGTGGCGGCGAGGACGGCGCGGCGAAACTGCGGCGGGAACTTGCCCGCGCGGTCACCCCGATCGCCAGCGAACTGATCCACGGTCAGGACCGCGTGATGCAGTTTCATCTTGGTCCCGAGGCGGTCAGTTTCCTGCGGGTGCACGCCCCGGATCGTTTTGGCGATGAATTGGGCTCCCTGCGCCCACTGCTTTCCCAGGTATACCGCAGTGGGCAAGGTGCGATGGGCTTCGAGGTCGGACGCGTGTTTTCGGGCTTTCGGGCGGTCGAGCCGGTCTGGGCGCCGAATCCCGGTGGATCACCCGGGGGATCGAGCCGGGTGATCGGCACCGTGGAAGTGGGCACGGGCGTCGCGCCGGTCGATAACTACCTCAACGAGAGCCTGGGCGCACGCGCCACCCTACTGTTGCCCGCCGGGATTGCCGCCGAGAACATCTGGGCGGACATGCGTGAAAAGCGTCACATCGCCCCGGTTGGCCGCGGCGACTACTACCTCGACGGGCCCGAGGTCGAGGATGTCGGGCTGGCGGCGGCGCTTCGGCACCTCGAGGGCGAACCGCCGACGCGCTGGCGTTTTTCCGCCGACGGGCGTGAGTGGCTGGCGGTCTCGCGGCCGGTGCCGATTCTCACCCAGGAAAGTCAGACGCCGGCCCAACTCGTCGCCGTCGAGCCGATCACAGACCTTTATGCGGCCATGCAGGGGCGGCTGGCGGCGCTGCTCGCCGCGGTCGTCGTCGCCTTTCTGCTGACCTCCTTGGGTCTCTGGTTGCTGTCGCGCTGGCAGCGCACCCGCTGGATGGTGGTGATCGATCGAGCCGAGGCCGAGCGCGACGCGCTGTTCGAGTTGAGTCCCCAGCCGTTGGAGCTGACCGACATGCAGGGGCGTTCGCTGCTGGTCAACGATGCCTTCCGCCACACCTTCGGCGCCGCCGAACCTGTCGACGGGCGCGGTTGGCTGGCGCGTGGGCTGGAGGGGTTGCAGCTCGAGGCATTCGAGCGCGCGATCGTGCGCGGGGAGCGCTGGAACGGGGCGCTGCGACTGCCGGCATTACAGGGCGGGTTGGGCTGGTTTCGGGTACAGGTGGTGCCGATTGCCGACGAGTCCGGTCGCCCGGCGCGCCTGTGGTGGTTCTTTCACGATGTCGATCGCGAACGGCGCGCCGCCGCCGTGGCGCAGGCCGAGCGGGATCGCCTCGATGCCTTCCTCGCGGCGAGCCCGGCGGTCATCTATACCTTCCGCGCCGATCGCCCCGACCGGCTCGACTACGTCAGCGCCAATATTCGCGAGATCCTCGGCTACACCCCGGATGCACTAATCGACGGGCCCGACTGGTGGGAGCAGACCCTGCACCCGGACGATCGCGAGCAAGCCCTGCAGGAGGGCGATTTCACGCGATGGCAAGGCGACCAAAAGCGTAGCCGCTACCGGCTATTGCGTCCGGACGGTACGCCTCTCTGGGTGACGGACCATGCCCGCCTGCTGCGCGATGCCGAGGGGCGTCCGGAGCGGATTGTCGGTGCGCTGATCGACTCGCGCGAGACGGTGGCGCTCGAAGCACGGTTGGCCGAAAGCGAGCGGTTGTATCGCTCGATCGTCGAGGGTGTCGAGGAGTCGATTTTCGTGGTGGCGGTCGGACCCGATGGCGCCTTTCGCTTTCTCACCAACAACCCGGCCCACGAACGCGCCACCGGCCTGTCGCGCGTGCAACTGGCCGGAGCCACCCCGGAGGAGATCTTGCCGCCCGAGGCCGCCGCCCACGTCAAGCGTCAGTACCGCGCCTGTCTGGAGGCGGGGCAGGCGATTCGCTATCACGAAACGCTCGATTTCCCGGCTGGTCGTGGGCATTGGCATACCACGCTCACCCCGATCCGCGACGAAAACGGGCATGTTGCCTTGATCGCCGGGGTGGCCGTGCGCCTCGAGGACGAGCGCAAAGACGAGGCCTGAGTCGATCGGGCCCTTACCTTGCAAACCTCGATGACGTCGACCATCATCCCGGCCCTTCGATATCCGAGGACCTGCGCGTGACCTTGCCTGATCCACCGTCTGCCCGCTCACAAACGACCGCCGCGCCGGTGGTCCGCGCGCGCGGCCTGGTCAAGTGCTTCGGTGCGCTGCGCGCCGTCGACGCGGTCGATTTCGATATCCCGGCCGGGCGCTGCTTCGGTTTTCTGGGCCCCAATGGGGCCGGCAAGACCACCACCCTCAAGATGCTGATGGGGCTGGCCGATTTCGATGCCGGCGAGCTCTCCGTGCTCGGACACGCCCTGCCGGCCGAGGCGCGCGCCATTCGGGCCCGCGTGGGTCTGGTGCCCCAGGGGGACAACCTCGACCCCGACTTTACGGTTCGCGAGAACCTGTTCATGTACGCCCGCTTTTTCGGCCTGTCCCGGTCGGAGGTGGCCTCACGGGTCGACGCGTTGCTCGAATTCGCCAACCTGACGCACAAGGCCGAAGCGCGGGTCGATCAGTTGAGCGGCGGCATGCAGCGTCGCCTGACCATCGCCCGGGCGCTGGTGAATGACCCCGAGGTCGTCATCCTGGATGAGCCCACCTCGGGGCTCGATCCGCAGGTGCGTCACGTCATCTGGGGGCGGTTGGCCGAATTGCGTGCCCGCGGCGTGACGTTGGTGCTGACGACCCATTACATGGAGGAGGCCGAGCGGCTCTGCGACGAACTGGTGGTAATGGACCACGGTCGCATTCTCGATCAAGGCAGCCCCGGCGAGCTGATTGCTCGCCACGTCGAGCCAGACGTGATCGAGTTGCGGGGCGCGGTCAGCGATGGCGTGTTCGCCACGTTGACCTCGATGGCCCTGCGCGTCGAGCGTCACGGTACCGCCGTCTACGTCTATACCGGGGCACCGGGCCCGATACTCGATTTTCTGGGTCAGCCGGATGGCCTGACGGTGATCCACCGTCGTGCCGGTCTCGAGGATGTGTTCCTGCACCTGACCGGACGGGATTTGCGCGAATGAAGCGCTCGATCTGGCAATTGCCGCGGGCAAGGATGGCGGCGTTTTCCGTGTTCGCCCGCAATTTTCTCGTCTGGCGAAAGCTGATCGGGCCGGCGATCGTGCTCAATTTCGGTGAGCCGGTGATCTACCTGCTGGGCCTGGGTATCGGGCTGGGGGCGTTGGTGGGCGACATCGGCGGGCTACCGTATCTCGTCTTCCTCGCCTCGGGGATCGTCGCCTCCTCGGCGATGATCTCGGTCAGTTTCGAGGGCATGTACTCGGTCTACACGCGGATGGTGCCGCAGAAGACCTTCGACGCGATCATGGCCACGCCGCTGGATATCGACGACATCATCCTCGGCGAGACGCTCTGGGCGGCGTTCAAGGGGCTGTTGAGCGCGGTGGCGATCCTGATCGTCGCCGCCCTGCTGGGCGCGGTGCCGGGCGGCTGGATGGCGCTGTGGGCGCTGCCGGTGGTGTTCCTGCTCGGACTGGCCTTCGCCGGGCCGGCCATCGTGATGACGGCCATCGCCGACAACTACGATTTCTTCAACTACTACTTCGTGCTCGTGGTTACCCCGATGTTCATGCTCTCCGGGGTGTTCTTCCCGATCGAGACCCTGCCCGATTGGATGCAGACCGCCGTGCTGGTCCTGCCGCTGACACATGCGATCGAGGTCATCCGCCCCCTGATCGTCGGCGAGCCGGTCGAGCACCTGCTCGCCCACCTGGCCGTGCTGGCCGGCTTCGCCGTGGTCGCCTATTACCTGGCCGTGGCCCTGGTGCGGCGGCGGTTATGGAATTGAAGAAGGCCGAAAGCGCAGCGTGTGAAGGGGCGTAGGAGCGGCTTTAGCCGCGAACATGCCGGGATGGCAAAGAGGTCGGGAAAAAGAAATTAGGAGTCAGAGGATGGCTTGATGCCGGAGGCGATGAGTCCAGCATTTCGCGCTGACAGCTCAGCTCTCCCAGCGTCGCCCGGTATCCAGCCGGATCACGGCCTGATTGATCAACGGACAAGCCATCAGGTAATCGACCGTCTGGCTGACGACGCCCGGGCCGGGCTCGAACGGCAGCAGGCGTCGCTTGAGCCGGTGGCGACGGTACTCGGCGTCGTCCTCCGGGTGGAACATCAGTAGGCCGGGGGCGATGGCGTTCACCCGCGTGTGCGGGGCGTAGCGCAGGGCCAGCGAGCGGATCGAATTCTCGATCGCCGCCTTCGAGGCGATGTAATGGATGTGGTCGGCTTCACCCTCGTCGATGTGGGCGTCGGTGAGGAAGATCGCCTGCCGGTCGGCGTGGCCGTCATCGCGCTCGCGGGCGGGCAGGGCGCGCTGCAGGTGTTCGGTCAGCTCGATCGGGCTGGTCACGTGCACGGTGTACATCGCCGTGGCCAGTTCCGGCTTCGCGGCGACGTCCTCGTCGCGGTGCCAGATCGAGGCGTTGTGCACGATCAGATCCAGGCGATCCGTTTGGTCGGCGACCTGCTGGGCGAATTCGGCGAGCCGTTCGCGCTCGAGCAGGTCGAGTGGCAGGGCGATCAGCCCTTGCTCGATCAGCGCGCGCAGGGCGTCGGTCTCGCGGCGATAGGTGCCGATGACCCGGTGGCCCGCGGCCAGCAGGTGTTCCGCGAGATGGGCGCCGACGCGGCGCGTCACCCCGGTGATCAGGATGGTCTGAGCGCGTGATGTCATGGGGTCACCGTGCCACCAGCTGCAGGAACTCGTTGCGGGTGGCCGCGCTGTCACGGAACTGCCCGGTCATCCGCGAGGTGATGGTCTCGGATTCGACCTTCTGGACGCCGCGCATCGCCATGCACATGTGCGCGGCGCGCACCTGAACGGCGACGCCGACGGCCCCGGTGGCGGTCTCCACTGCCTCGGCGATCTGCTGGGTCATGTTCTCCTGGATCTGCAGGCGGCGCGCGTAGAGATCCACGATGCGGGCGAGCTTGGACAGCCCGAGTACCTTCCCCTGCGGGATGTAGCCGATATCGACATGGCCGATGATCGGCAGCATATGGTGCTCGCAGAGGCTGTAGAACTCGATATTGCGCACCACCACCATCTCGTCGTTGTCCGACTCGAACAGGGCGTTGCCGATGGCGGATCCCAGGCGCTGATTCAGCCCTTGGTTGAGGTAGAGCAGGGCCTTGGCGACGCGCTTGGGCGTGTCGATCAGCCCCTCGCGGGCGGGGTCCTCGCCCAGTTCGGCCAGGATGGTCTTGACCGCACCGGCGATGGTCTCGATGCGCTGTTCGTCGGCGCCGACCGGTTCGGGAAAGTCGTCCTCGTGCAAGGCTGCCATGTCGGTGGTTTCTCTCGGTAAAAGGCAAAAAACGTCGGCACGAACTTTAACAGGTGCCCGCGGGCGTGTCTGACCCGGGCGGTTACCCAGCGATTGCCTGGCGATTGCCCAGCGGTTGGTTGGGCCCGCGCTTGCCGCTAAACTGTCGCGTTCTTTCCCAGCGCCGACACCGGCGCCCATGTCATGTTTCCAGCGCAAGGGGTTATCCCGTCCGTGAAGGCCGTAATCGAACAACGTCTCCAGGCCATCTGCCAGCAACTGGTCGCCGAGGGTGATCTGTCTGCCGAGGTGCCGGTCAAGCCGGTGCTAACGGTGCCGAAAGATCCGGCCCACGGCGATTTCGCCAGCAACCTGGCGATGCAGCTGGCCAAGCCGATGAAACGCCCGCCCCGGGCGATCGCCGAGCGTATCGTCGAGGCCTTCGCCGATCAGACGGGGGTCGAACGGGTCGAGATCGCGGGTCCGGGCTTCATGAACTTCTTCGTCGAGGCGGGCGCCGCCTTCGCCCTGATCGACCGCATTCTCGAGGAGGGCGAGCGCTTCGGTGGCTCGAACGCCGCCGGGGGGCAGCGCGTGCAGGTGGAGTTCGTCTCGGCCAACCCGACCGGCCCGCTGCACGTCGGTCACGGCCGGGGCGCGGCCTACGGTTCGGTGGTGGCGAACCTGCTCGAGGCGGTCGGGGCCGATGTCCAGCGCGAGTACTACGTCAACGATGCCGGCCGGCAGATGCACATCCTCGCGGTCAGCGTCTGGCTGCGTTACCTGGAAGGACAGGGCGAGAGCATCACGTTCCCCTCCAACGGCTATCGCTCCGAGGGCTACATCCTCGAGATCGCGACCGCGCTGGCCGACGAGCACGGCCGGCGACTGGTGGTGGGCTCGGACAAGGTGTTCGCCGATCTACCGGAGGATGCGCCGGACGGCGACAAGGAGCGTCACATCGATGCGCTGATCGGGCGTATGCGCGAGTTGCTCGGCGAGACCGACTATCAGCTGGTGTTCCGTGCCGCGCTCGATTCGATCCTGTCGGATATCCGCGCCGACCTGGCGGAATTCGGTGTGACCTACGACCACTGGTATTCGGAACAGAGCCTTGCCGATCGCGGCCTGGTCGAGCGCGGCATCGAGCGGCTGGAGGCGCAGGGGCATCTCTACGAGCGCGACGGCGCGCTGTGGTTCCGCTCGACCGACTTCGGTGACGACAAGGATCGCGTGGTACGTCGCGACAACGGCCAGACCACCTACTTTGCCTCCGACATCGCCTATCACCTCGACAAGTTCGACCGCGGCTTCGACCAGGTGGTCGACATCTGGGGCGCCGATCACCACGGTTACGTGCCCCGCGTGCGCGCCGCGCTGACCGCGCTGGGCAAGTCGGCCGACCAGCTGACCGTTTCCTTGGTGCAGTTCGCCATCCTCTATCGGGGTGGTGAGCGCGTGCCGATGTCGACCCGCTCGGGCAGCTTCGTCACCCTGCGCGAGCTGCGCCAGGAAGTGGGCAACGATGCCGCGCGCTTCTTCTACGTCATGCGGGCGGCCAATCAGCATCTCGATTTCGACCTGGATCTGGCCAAGAGCCAGAGCAACGAGAATCCGCTCTACTACATCCAGTACGCCCACGCCCGCGTGGCCTCGGTGTGGCGCCAGTTGCCGCTGCGCGGCTTTACCCATGACCCGCAGACCGGTCGCGAGGCGTACGCGCGACTGACCGAGCCGCACGAGCAGGCCCTGTTCAAGCGCCTGTCGCAGTATCCGGCACTGGTCGAGCGGGCCGCCCTGTCGCACGAGCCGCACCAGCTGGTGCACTACCTGCGCGATCTCGCCCAGGATTTCCACAGCTACTACAACGCGCACGCCTTCCTGCTGGGTGACGATGCACCGTTGCGCAACGCCCGGCTCAATCTGGTGCTGGCGACCCGGCAGGTGCTGGCCAACGGCCTGGCGCTGCTGGGCGTCAATGCCCCGGACGAGATGTAACCGTCACCATGGCCAGCAAGGGGTACAAAAAGGTGAATCGACCTCGATCGTCGGCAGGCAATCGTGGCGCCAAATGGGCGCTGCTGATCGCTCTGGCCCTGCTGGTCGGGATGGTGGTGCTGCTTGCCCGGCTGACGGCAGAAAAGAACAGCCAGCCATCCGCTCCATCGAGTGGGCAGACCGAGGCCCGCGGCGTGGAAAAGCCGCCGGAGAAGCAACCGGTCTCACCCGAGTTCCAGTTCTACACCCTGTTGCCCAAGGAGGGCAATCAGCCGCCTCGCCCCGTCGCACAAGAGGATGAGGTCCCGGACGAGGCGGCCGCCGAGCAGCCTGAGTTGAAATCGGAGGCGCGTTACGTGCTCCAGGCCGGTTCGTTCAGCAAGGCGCGCGATGCCGAGGCGCGCAAGGCGGAACTCGCGCTGCTTGGGGTGGAAAGTCGCATCAATGCAGTCGACGTGAGCGGGCAGCGCTACCACCGTGTGATGCTCGGCCCCCTGCCGGGCAAGGAAATCACCGCTCTGCGCCGTCAACTCGATCAAGCGGGCATCGAGACGACCGAGCCTCGCCGCAGCGACGGCTGATCGTTACCGGGCGGCTATTGCCCGGGCGCTATACTCGGAATACAGTGAGCCATATGCAGGGCTGTCGTGATACGGGAGCCTGCCGACAGCAAAGGCCAATTCCGAGGATGGCACATGGGCGGTGGCGATACCGCGGAGGAGATGGAAGCGGAGGCCAGCGTCAGGCGGGCGGGCCGCGTATCGCCCTCGGCGTCGATGTTGCTGCTGATCATGGTCGCCTTCCTGCTGTTCGTCCCGGTCGCGCAGGCCGAGCGAGATATCCTTTCCCAGACCCATTGGGCCACCACGCCCGAGCGCCTCTCGCCGGCCGAGGCCACGGCCCTCGATTTTCGTGCCGCCGAGACGGATTCCCTGAACCTCGGACCGCATCAGGGGCGAGTCTGGTTGCGCTTCACGCTGGATGGTGACGCGCTCGACGAGTCACGCTGGCTGTCGGTTCGCTGGCCGTATTTCCTTGATCTGCGGGTGTTTCTGCGCGATCCGGATGTCGCCGAGAGCGACTGGCTGGAGGTGCGAAAGGCCACCGAGATGGTGGGGTTGCTGGATATGCCAAGCCACCCGGGGCGGTTGTTGCCGCGGTTTTCAGGTGAGCGCGAGGTGCTGATCCAGCTGCGAGCCGATGGCCCGACGGCGCTGCGCCTGACGCTCGGCACGCTGGAAGAGGAGCGGGTTCGCACCCTGGTGCGCTACACCCTGTTCGGCGTCTATCTCGGCGCGATGCTGGGCATGGCGGCCTACAGCCTGTTCCTGATGGCGGCGGTGCGCGAGCGGACCTATCTCGGCTATGCCGCGTTCTTGACGGCCACCGTGCTCTATATCGGTCTGCGCTACAACATCCTCACTCCGTTGCTGCCCGATCTCGTCCAGTCGTGGCCACCGGCGGCGCGGGCGCAACTGGCCGTCGCCCTCATGGTCTTGTCAGGCATCTGGTTTGTTCGGTGCTTCCTGCGTACCCAACGCGATGATCGACGCATCGATGGCGTGCTGGTCGGCATCATGATCGTGGTGTTGCTGTCGGTGCCCGCATCGATCTGGCTGGCGGGGGTCGCCTCGTTCGCGATCGTGGCAACCTACGCGGTCGCCGCGGTGATGGTGATCGTCTGGGCCGCCATACGCGCCATGCGCCGTGGGTTCGATCCGGCCGCTTACCTGTTGCTGGGCTGGTCGGTGTTCGCCCTGGCCGCATTGCTGTATCTGGCCCTGCTGCTGGGCTGGCTGCCGTATGCCACCTGGCTGATGGTCGCCTTGCCGGTCGGCTCGTTGGCCGAGGCCTTGTTGCTGGCGTTCGCCCTGGGCAATCGCATTCGCCACAAGCAGCGCGAGGAGGCGGTGCTGGCGCAGGAGCGCGATCGATACCGTTTCCTCAGCGAGCAGGATGGCCTGACCGGGCTCTACAACCGCCGGGCGCTGGATCGAGGTCTGGAGCACGCGGTCGCGACCAGCCTGCGCACGGGGGCCCCGCTGAGCCTGATCGTGCTGGATACGGATCGGTTCAAGGATTACAACGATCGCTATGGCCACCTCGCCGGAGACGATGCGCTGCGTTGTCTGGCGCGCGTGATGCGGGCGAACGTACGTGATGGCGACCTGTGCTTCCGCTACGGGGGCGAGGAGTTCGTCATCCTGATGCCGGGGCAGGCGCGCGCCCAGGCGACGGTGGTCGCCGAGCGGATTCGCGAGGCCTATCGTGGCCATTCCGCCTCCGAACTTGGCACCGGCTGCACCGTGAGCCTCGGGGTGGCGCAATTCCGCGAGGGCGATACTGCCAACACCTTGCTCGCACGCGGCGATGCCGCGCTCTATCACGCCAAGGAGGGCGGACGCGATCGGGTCGAGTTGGCCCACTGACGCCCCTGCCGGAATCCCGTTGGGGGTGATAAACTCGCGGGTTTGCGCGCCGGTGTGTCGTTGATCGCTCAACGTGCGCCGCGCGGCACCGTTTCACTGCTCTGCGAGGCATAAAACAATGTCGATGGAAGATCGCGATGGCCTGATCTGGCTGGATGGCGAGATGGTCGAATGGCGCGAGGCCAAGACCCACGTGCTCACCCACACCCTGCATTACGGCATGGGCGTGTTCGAGGGCGTGCGGGCCTACAAGACCGATCAGGGCACCGCGATCTTCCGCCTCGAGGACCACACCCGCCGGCTGCACAACTCGGCGAAGATCCTCGGCATGAAGTTGCCCTACACCGAGAGCCACCTCAACGAGGTGCAGCGCCAGGTCGTGCGCGAGAACCATCTCGAGAGCGCCTACATCCGTCCGATGGCCTTCTACGGCTCCGAGGGCATGGGCCTGCGTGCCGACAACCTCAAGGTGCACGTCATGGTCGCCGCGTGGCACTGGGGTGCCTACCTCGGTGCCGAGAACATCGAGAAGGGCATCCGCATCCGCACCTCGAGCTACTCGCGCCACCACGTCAACGTCACCATGTGCAAGGCCAAGGCCAACGGGGCGTACATGAACTCCATGCTGGCGCTGCGCGAGGCCACTGCCGCCGGCTACGACGAGGCGATGCTGCTCGACACGCAGGGCTTCGTCGCCGAAGGCTCGGGCGAGAACATCTTCATCGTGCGCGACGGCATGCTCTTCACCCCCGACCTGGCCTCCGCGCTCGATGGCATCACCCGCCGGACGATCATCGCGCTGGCGAACCAGTTCGGCATCCCGGTGGTGGAAAAGCGCATTACCCGCGACGAGGTCTACATCGCCGACGAGGCCTTCTTCACCGGCACGGCCGCTGAGGTCACACCCATCCGCGAGGTGGACGACCGGCCAATCGGCAGTGGCGTGCGCGGCCCGATCACCGAGCGGCTGCAGACCACCTATTTCGACCTGGTCGAGGGCCGCTACCCGCCGCTGGCGGACAACTGGCTGGACTACGTGGAGGCGAAAGCATGAACCCGGATACCGCGTCGCACCCCAAGGATTTCGAGACCCCCAATGCCGATTGCCTCGTCGAGGTGACCCAGGCGGACCTGCCGATCTACTGCCCGCCTGCGGAGGATGCCTTGTGGAACTCGCACCCGCGGGTCTACATCCATCTCGAACACCAGGGTGACGAGGCCCGCTGCATCTACTGCAGTGCGGTCTACAAGCTGATCGACTGAACTGGCTGGTCGACTGACAGGGGGCCCATCGCGGCGGCGTTATCGCTCGCCCGTGACCCTTTCGCAGATCACCGCCGCTACCTGCCGGCTGTCATCCACCGGCTGGTAGTCCCAATGCTCGAGCGAGCCATCGAAGGCGCGTGTCACGCCTTCCTCGCGCAGTTCGCGATGGAATCGCGCCAGGCGCTTCGAATACATGCCGAAATCGATCACGTACAACGGACGACCGGTCGAGGCGGCCTCGGAGACCATCGAGGCCGAATCGCCGCTGACCACGAGATAGTCGGCCAGGGCGAGGATGCCGAAGTAGGGATTCGGTCCCTCGCCTTGCCAGAGTTGGTGCGGCACCTCACGAATGGTCTCGGCCAGGGCGCGCGTGTTGGCCTCGCCGGTACGTCGTGACGGCGTGATCAGGAGCGAGCCGCCGCTGTCCCGCGCCGCACTCGCCAACTGCTCGCCGATCTGCCGCGTCTTTTCCGGCGTGAGCGTCATGGTCCGGTTCGAGCCGCCCAGCAACACGCCGATCCAGGGGCGCGGCAGCGTCTCGAATGGGGTGCGGAATTGGCCGGCGGCCTGATCGAGCTTCGCTTGGGTGACGTGATGGATCGCCCCGCGCGTGGGCAGGACGTTTGGGCCGGCCAGCCCGTCGTGACGGGGTGGTGCCACCAGGTCGAAGTATCGTGGCGGGATCAGCGGGTCTTGGACATGGACCGTGAAGCAGCGCCCGCCACTGGCCTTGCGGATAGCGATCGAGGCCGCCGCGCTGCGGCGTCCGCAAGTGATCAGCACGCGCGGCCAGGGTGGGGCGAGATGGTCCGAGTCGGGGCTGAGCCGGTCCAGCGGCAGGGGTACCCAGTGCATCGGCAGCCAGCGCCACGGACGCGGCATGCCGATGGTCTTCTGTACCACCGGCCAGCCGGTGGACACGGCGACGGCCTCGGCCAGCCCGCGGGCCTGGTTGGCCATGCCCGCCTCGCCGGTGGTGACGGCCCAGATTTCGTTGACGATGTCGGGATGCGTCGGCATGCGGGCATGATAGCGTCTCCGGCAGACCGTCGGGGAGCATTGGGAGGAGAGGGTGAGAGAAGACGTGCAGGGAGCCAAGCGTGTGGCGCGCCGCTTGACCGTGGTGCAGATGCTGCCCGCCCTCGACGGTGGTGGTGTCGAGCGCGGCACGCTCGAGATCGCCGAGGCGCTCGTGGCGGCCGGCCATCGCGCCATCGTGATCTCCGAGGGTGGGCGACTGGTCGAGGAACTCGAGGCGTTGGGGGCCGAGCACGTCACGCTCCCCGTCGGTCGTAAGGCCCTGAGCACCCTGCGCTACATTCCGATCGTGCGTCGCCTGCTGCGCGACGAGGGTGTCGACATTCTGCACCTGCGCTCGCGCTTGCCCGCGTGGATTGGTTACCTCGCCTGGAAGGGGCTACCGAACGAATCCCGTCCGCATCTCGTCACCACCGTCCACGGTGCCTATTCGCCCGGCTGGTACAGCGCGGTGATGACCAAGGGCGAGCGCGTGATCGCCGTCTCCGACAGCATCGTCAACTACATCCGCACGAACTACCCCAAGGTCGACCCCGAGCGCATCGTGCGCATCTACCGCGGCATCGACCCTGAATGCTATTACCCCGACTTTCGTCCCGACCCGGCGTGGCTGGAGCGGTTTTTCAATGAAAATCCGCAGGCCAGGGATCGTTGGCTGCTGACCCTGCCGGGGCGCATCACCCAGATCAAGGGGCAGATGGACCTGATCGAGATCGTCGCCGGGCTCAAGGCCCGCGGTGTGCCCGTCCACGCCCTGCTGGTCGGTGGCGTGCATCCGCGCCGGCAGGAATATTGGCACAAGGTGCAGGCGGCCATCGCGGAGGCAGGCCTGGCGAACGACATCACCTGGCTCGGCCCGCGTCGCGACCTGCGCGAGATCATGGCGATCAGCGACGTGGTGCTCTCGCTGACGCAAAAGCCCGAGTCGTTCGGTCGCACGGTGACCGAAGCACTCGCCCTTGGACGGCCGGTGCTCGGCTACAATCACGGCGGGGTGGGCGAGCAGCTGGGGCAAATATATCCTGAGGGACGGGTGCCGCCGGGTGGGATCGACGACGCAATCAAGCGTCTCGCCCGCTGGTGGCAGGAGGGTGCTCCCCCGATCGTCAATCAGGTGCCGTTCACGCTTGCCCGGATGCAGGCCGAGACGCTCGACCTTTATCGCTTGCTGGCCGTCTCACACCCCTGACGACCGACCAGTGCCAGGGCCTGCCGGTAGCCCGCCTCCATCTGCGGCAGCACAGCATCGACGCAATATCGCTCGCGATAGCGGACCATGGCCTGCTGGGCGCGGGCGGTCCGGCCGGCATCATCCCGGATCGCATCCTCGAGCTGCTTGGCCATATCGTCGGCATTGTCGATCTCGCACAACCAGCCGGTGGTCTCGTCGAGCATGGTGACCGGCCCCTCGGTGCGCGTGCTGACGATCGCCGTGCCGCGGGCCATCGCCTCGAGAACCACGATGCCGAAAGGTTCATGGCGCGAGGGCAGGACGAAGACATCTGCCTGGTCGAGCAGCGGGGCGACGTCTTCCAACCAGCCCGGGAACGCCACCCGCTCGGCGATACCGAGCTCGCGCGCCAGTGCGGTCAGTTTGTCCCGGTCCGGGCCGTCGCCGGCGAGGACCAGGCGGTAGGCATCCTGATCGGGAAGGTGCGCCACCGCCCGGAGCAACACGTCGAACCCCTTCTTGTGCACGAACCGCCCGAAGGCCAGCAACTGCACGACCGTCGTGGCCTCGCCGGCCGGGCGCTCGCGCGCCGGGAACATCGAGAAATTCGGCACTACCGTGACGCGGTCATCGGCCACGCCCAGTTCGCGCAGGTGGCGGGCCTGGTCTTCGGTCGCCGCGGTGAAAAAATCGACCTGTCGGAAGTACTTGAGGTCGAGGTAGTTGTGTACGTGCGTGACCAGCGGGGCGGCAAGCCAGTGCTTGATCCGGCCGAGGTATAAGCCGGCACGGCTGAGTTGGGCCTCGACGATGTCGGGGCGGAACGCCCGGATGGCGCGCGCCAGCGGCCACAACTTCAACCAGTCGTGGTTGCCGCGCACGCGCAGCGCCATCACCCGGATGCCCGGCTGGCCTTCGAGGTGACGGCGGCTGGCGGATTCCGGGTGGGTGATCGCCAGCACCTCGTGGCCGCGTGCGGCCAGCGACAGGCACAGATCGACAAAGTAGCGTTCGGCGCCGCCGAACCCCTTGCTGAACATGACTTGGGCAATGCGCATGACGTGCTGATTTCCGTCTGGATGTCGCGGCGGGCGAGGTCCGATTGAAGGGCGGATTCTCATGGTCTAGCCGGGTTGGGTATCATCGCACAGCGCCCGGCCCGTTGGGCCGCCCGGATCCGATCCCAGGAGTTCTCGTGCCTGAATTGCTGTACTGGTTGGCCTTGCTGATTGCCGTTCTGGTAACCCTCGGTCTGCTGGCCCGCTACAACCTGTGGCGTCCGCCCCGGCCGAAGGCCTGGCCGCGTGTGCTGATGTACCACAGCGTCCGGCCAACGAACGCCTCGGCGGGCATCGTCATGGACGTGCCGCGTTTTGCCTGGCAGATCGACTGGCTGGCCCGCCACGGTGCGCGATTCGTCACCGTCTCGCAGTTGCTGGCCGCGGATGACCCACGCGGCATGGTGGCGATCACCTTCGATGACGGCTACGCCGACAACTATTGGCACGCCTGGCCGGCGCTGCGGCGGTACGCTGCACCGGCGACGGTCTACCTCGCCCCGGAGATCGAGGGCATCGAGCGGCTGACCCCGGCGATGATTCACGAACTCCAGGCCGACGGCTGGGAGTTCGGTGCGCACACGGTCCGCCACTGCCACCTGCCATCGACGGCGCCAGGGGCGGCTCGAGACGAGATCACCGACTCCCGGCGGGCAGTCGAGGCGATCACCGACCGGCCCTGCCGGAGTTTTTCCTACCCGTTCGGCAAGTACCGGCCCGAGCATGTCGAAATGGTGCGCGCCGCCGGCTTCGAGTCGGCGGTGACCACGCGCAAGGCGATCGCGCCACTCGAGCGCGTCGACCGTCTCGAGCTGCCGCGACTGTCGATGGTCGGACAGATGAACCGTTTCGAGTTCTGGCTCACCTACACGCGAGGGCGATACCGTGTCTGAGACCGATGGCAAGTTGCCGGTCAGCGTCTTTCTGATCACCAAGGACTGCGGACGCTGGCTCGACCGTGTGCTCGAGCCGCTGGCGGACTTCGCCGAGATCGTGGTGCTCGACTCGGGGTCCCGTGATGACACCCTCGTCATCGCCGAGCAATACGGCGCGTCCATCCACCACCAGGAGTTTCGCGGATTTGGGGCACAGAAGCAGGCCGCACTCGAACTGTGCTCCCAGCCCTGGGCGCTCAATCTCGACGGGGACGAGGTGATCGATGAGACGCTGTGCGCGGCCATCGCCCGCCTGGTCCGCCAGGACGATCCGGCGGTGGTCGGCGCGCGGGTGCGTATCCGCGACTGGTTCATCGGCGTGCCGGCCTCGAAGGCGGCGCGGCCGATCCGGCGGGTTCGGCTGTTCCGCCGCGAGCGTGGCCGGTTTCTGGCCCGCGAAACGGTGCATGAATCGGTGCAGTTGGATACCGACGGCGGTCGCGTGCTCGACCTGCCGGGCTGGATCGAGCATTTCGGTGTCGAGTCGGTGGCCTTGCGGGTCGAGAAGATCAACCGCTATTCCACCTACCGGGCCGAGCAGGATCTTGCGCGTGGCAAGGGCCCGTCGGCGCTCAAGCTGTTCACCGTCTTCCCGCTGCGTTTTCTCAAGAGCTACCTGTTGCGCCGCGCTTGCCTCTCCGGACGTCGCGGGCTGATCCAGTCGGTTGCGAACGCCTACTACGCCTTTTTGATCGAGGCGAAGAAATTTGAGCGGATCGAGGAACGTCGCCTGGGTATGCATCGGCCTGCCAACAAGCGGTGACCGATATGCTGCCAGCGTTACCGGTAAGGGGAGGGGATGCCTTCGGGCAGCGTCTTGAACCGCCGATGGCCCCAGAGATAGATCGCTGGGTGACGGCGGATTTCCGCCTCCAGTCGCTCGACCAGTAGCTGGGTGTCGGCGACTTCATCGCCACTGGGGATGCCCTCAATCGGCGGTTCGATCTCGAGCTCGTAGCGGTTGCCAAAGCGGCGGACGTGGTAGGGCAGGATTGCGGCCCGGCCCATGCGCGCCAGTATTGGCATGGCGGTATTGGTGGCTGCCGGCAGGCCGAAGAAGGGGATAAAGGCACTGGTCTTGCCGTGGTAGTTCTGGTCCGGCGCGGTCCAGAGCACGCCACCCTCGCGCAAGGTGCGGACCATGGCCCGAGTGTTCTCGCGATGGATCAGGTCGGCCACGTGTTTTACGCGGCCCATATTGATCAGGCTGTCGATGGCCGGGTTGTTGTTGGGGCGATAGACGGCATGCACCGGCGCATGGCGGGAGACGAAGTACACGCCCAGTTCCATGTCGGTGACATGCGCGGCGTTAAGGATCACGCCCTGCCCGGCGGCTCGGGCGGCCTCGAGGTGTTCCAGGCCGATAATGCGGTATTCGGGCACCTTGTCGAGAGCGCCGAACCAGCCCCAGAACCCCTCGCAGATGCCCGCCCCGAGGCGGGCGAAGTGTTCGTCGATGGTGGCCTCCCGCGCCGCGGTGGACCATTCGGGGAATGCCACGGCCAGGTTCGCCCGCATGACGCGGCGACGTTTCTTGAGCACGCGCGCCATCAGCCAGCCGAGCCCGCGGCCGAGGGCAAGCCGGCCGCGCTGCGGCAGGGCGGCGATCAGGCGCGGAATCAGCGACAGCAGCATGCGCGTGGCGCGCACTCGTCGGGGGAGAGGCTCACTCATGGGGCGGCATTCTAAGCGATAATGGGCGCCATGCACTTGAAGCGATTTGTCTTCCCGTTTGTCCCGCCGGCGTGCGGCTCCTTTCCTGATCTGTGCCATTGGCACCGGCGCGTGGCATGAGGCGCTGGCAGTACCAGTTGGCCTTGGGGCTGATCAGCCCGTGGCTCCTGTGGGACGCCTGGCGTCGTTACCGGCATGCCCGCCCGGGGCATCGCCGCCTGCTGGAACAGTTCGGCCGTTTGCGCGACGGGCTGCCCCAGAGCGGTTTGTGGTTGCATGCCGTCTCCCTGGGCGAGGTGCGTGCCGCGGCCATGCTGGTCACCGAGTTGCAGGCACGTTGGCCCAACCTTCCCATCGTGATCAGCACCACCACCGAGACCGGCGCCGAGGCGGCGCGCGCGCTCGGCCTACCGCATTTCTACGCCCCCTTCGATCTGGCCTTCGCGCAGCGTCGCGTGTTGGCGCGCTTGCGCCCGCGGCTGATGGTCGTGATGGAAACGGAGCTGTGGCCCAATCTGGTGCGCGAGGCGGGACGTGCCCGAATTCCGCTGGTCATCGCCAACGCCCGCCTGTCCGACCGGTCGTATCGACGATACGTCCGCTGGGGCGGTGGTTTGCTCCGGGAGGTGCTGAGCGGGGTCGATCTGATCTGCGCCCAGTCCGCCGCCGACCGGGACCGTTTCCTTGCCCTGGGGGCGGCGCATGCCGAAGACTGCGGGAATCTCAAATTCGATCTGCCGGTGAGCGAGGAAGTCGTGCCGGTGTCGGCCGAGCGTCGCCTGACCTGGCTGGCGGCGAGCACCCACCCGGGCGAAGAGGCCCAGGTGCTTGCCGCTCACCAGGCGGTACAGGCGCGTTACCCGGAGGCCCGCTTGATCCTGGTGCCACGCCATCCCGAGCGGGCGGGCGAGGTGCGGCGGCTGGTCGAGCGTTCCGGCTTGTCGATGGAGGTGTGGGCGCCTGATCGGCAGCCGGACGATCGGCCGGCGGTGGAGGTGGTTGACCGGGCGGGGCTGCTCGCGGGGCTGTTCCCCGAGGTGCCGGTCGTCTTCATGGGCGGATCGCTGGTGGCCGTTGGCGGGCATAACCCGATCGAGCCGGCGGCCGTGGGGCGGGCGGTGCTGCATGGGCCAGCGGTGCAGAACTTTCGCCCGGTGTTTGCGGCACTCGACGGGCGCGATGCCTGCCGTGAGGTGGCCGACAGCGAGGCGCTGGGGGTGGCCGTGATCGAGTGCTTTGATCAACCCGAGCGCTGGGCGGCGACGGGCGCGTTGGCGCGCGGCGTGATCGCCGAGCACCGCGGGGCGGCCGACCGGCTGGTCGATCGACTCGCTTCGTGGTTGGATTAAGCGGTCTGAAGAACGTCGACTGCCTGGCTCGCTAGGCGAGGCGGGTTAGTCCTCGCCGTTGACCGTCTGGCGGGCGCGTTCGAGCACGCGCTGCATCATCTCGGTGTCGGCCGTGCTTGCGCCGTTCTCATCGCCCCGACCCATCAGGGGCGCGATCAGGGCGTTGGTTTCCTGATCCGTGAGCTGACGATTGATGGCTGCCAGATCGGCCACGGTCAGTTGACCGGTGTCGGCCTTCAGCTGCAGCAGATTGGTGATGTAGCCGTAACGGGCGTCGAGATAGTTGGCCATGGCCTCGAACACGCGCAACTCGGCGTTCAGGACGTCGACGATGGTCCGTGTGCCCACGCCGTAGCCCGCTTCGGTCGCGACCAGGCTGGTCCGTGCGGATTCGACGGCCTGGCGGTAGGCCGTGATCTGGCTGATCGAGGTCTGCACGCCGCGGTAGCTATCCGAGGTTTGCTGGCTGACCTGGCGACGCTGCGCCTCGAGATCGTACTGGCTGCGCTGGTAGTCGAATGCCGCCTGGCGCGATTGGGCATTGATGCGCCCGCCGGTGTAGATCGGCAGGTTGAGCTGCACGCCGACCTGGCCGTTGAGCGTCTCGCTGCGGTTGCCGAACTGGCTGGGGCTGCTGTCGTAGCCGTAGCTTCCCTCGAGACTCACGGTCGGCGCGCGCTGCGAGCGGGCCACGTCCACGTTTTGTTGGGCGATCCGCGTGCCGACCACCGCGCTCTGCAGGCCGAGGTTCTGCTCAACGGCCAGGTCGATCCAATCCTGCGGATCAGCCGGCTCCGGCTTGGCGACGTCGAGGTTGGTGCGGATGTCGTCCAGGTCGGTCAGGGGCTTGCCGACGATGGTTTGCAGAGCGGCCTCGGCGTTGTTCAGTGCGTTGCGTGCCTGGATGATCTGGGCGTTGGCCTGGTCGTATTCAGACTGGGCATCGGCCACATCGGTCACCGCCACCAGCCCCACCTCGTACTGGCGCTGGGCGCGTTCGAGCTGGCGCGTGAGCGCGGTGCGGTTGGCCTTGGCCAGCTGCAGCTGGGCGTCGGCGTTCAGTACCTGGAAGTAGGCCTGGCCGGCGCGCAGGATCAGATCCTGGCGTGCCTGTTCGTAATCGATGGCGGCCTGGTGCACCTGCAGCTGGGCGATGTCGAGCTGCAGATTCTCGCTGCGGTTGTAGATCGTCTGCGACAGGCTCAGGCCGAGGTTGTGCCCGCTGCCCTTGGTGACGTCCGAGGAGTTGGGGAAGCCGCCGGCGAGCACGCGGGTGTGGGTATAGTCGACGCCGGCGTTTCCCCCGACCTGGGGTAGGAGGTCGGCCCGCTGGATGGGGATGTTCTGTTCGACCGAGAGCCGCTGCTGTTCCGCGGAGCGCAGTTGCTGGTCGTTCTGCTCGGCCAGCGCATAGATATCGAGCAGGTCGGCCGACCAGGCCGGTGTGCCGCCGACTGCAAGACCGACGCCGATGGCGACCGACAGGACGGCGCGGCGCAGCGGCCGGTTCGGGGCGATGTGCCCGCCGCGAGTGGATGCGTTGCGACTGACAGGCATGGTCGGGACACCTCGGAAAGGTTGGTCGGGAATTGATTAGCTTTCTAATGGAATCGCACGATACCCCAGCCGTTGCTTCACCGGCAAGCGGTAGCCGCGCCGCCCGTCTGGTTTGAACGGGTGCGTGTTCAAGGGGAAGAGCTTAGCGCAGAAAGGGCCGGGTTGGAGCCCCTGGCGGGCACGGGGGCTGGCGGGGTCGTGGCGGGTGTGCCACCAATCATGTCGAGGGCATCAGGTGCTGGAAAAGAGGCCGCGTTGGCCTCTTTCGGTCGGCAATTAAAGCGAGAATGCCGGTTTCGGTTCAGCGCCGATCAGGTAGCCCGTGCGGGTCTCGAACAGGGACTCGGTGTGGAACTGGGTCTCGGATTCGCGGGTAACCAGCGAGGCGGTCTGGATCGGGCCGGTGCCGGTGATCGCCAGCAGGCGTCCGCCGATATTGAGTTGGCGCAGGCTCGCCTCGGGCATCTCGGTGCGGGCACCGGTGAACACGATCACGTCGAACCGTTCGTCGTTGGCCCAGCCGTCGTGGCCATCGCCGGTCTCGAGCACGACGCGCTCGAAGCCCAGCTCTGAGAGCAGGCCGCCGGCGCGCTCGGTAAAGTCCGGAAAGATGTCCACCGAGCGCACGCTGTTGCCCAGCGAGGCCAGACACGCCGTAAAGAAGCCGGTGCCGGTGCCGATCTCGAGCACGCGCTCACCGGGCTGAACCTGCAGGTACTGCAGGATGCGACCTTCAACAACCGGCGCCAGCATGGTCTGCCCGTGGCCGATTGGTACGGCCACGTCGGCAAAGGCGTGCACCCGCTCGGCATCCGGGACGAAACGCTCGCGCGGGACGTTGAAGAACACCTCCAGAACGCGCTTGTCGAGCACGTCCCAGGGGCGGATCTGTTGCTCGACCATGTTGAAGCGGGCCAGTTCGATGTCGGTGGGCATGAATTCGGCTCTGGTTTCTGGATATTGAGTGCGCGGTAATTTACGGGTTTTCCACTGCCCCGGCAACTTCCGGCTCTTGACGGAGGTGCCGGGGCGTTCTTCTAAGTCACTGAAAGCCGTGCGGGAACTTGTTATTTGCCTGCCGCTGGGGTAGCGTCCCGACCATGATGGTGGTTGACCGGGCGATGCTCGGCGGCCACCCATCCGCAGACTAGGGGTGCCCCCCCGGCCATGAACGGCCGGTCAGGCGGCTGAGAAACACCCTTGGAACCTGATCCGGCTTGCATCGGCGTAGGGAAGTCTGTCTGGCACAACCGAGATTCCCTCCTCGTGTCCAGTCGGCGCTCGTCGTGCATGCCCCAAACAATGCACAGGTGGCATATCCATGAGCGCAATCCCCAGCGATTTCCTGCAGAAGACCGCGAAACTCTCCGAAACGGTCATCGCCCCGTTCCCGGCCAGTCACAAGCGCTACACCGTCGGTTCACGCCCCGATGTGCGCGTGCCGTACCGGGAGGTTTCCCAGACGGCCACCCAGAACGATTCCGGCATCGTCTCCAACCCGCCGATCCCGGTCTACGACACCTCCGGCCCGTACACCGACCCGGAGGTCGAGATCGACCTGCTCAAGGGGCTCGCCCCGCTGCGGGCCGACTGGATCGACGAGCGTGGTGACACCGAGCAGCTCGACGGTCCGAGCTCCAAGTTCGGCCAGGATCGCCTGGAAGACGAGAAGACCGCCAACCTGCGCTTCTCGCATATTCGCCCGCCGCGCCGCGCCAAGAACGGCGCCAACGTCACCCAGATGCACTACGCCCGTGCCGGCGTCATCACCCCGGAGATGGAATACGTCGCCATCCGGGAGAACAACCGCCTGCAAGAAATGCGTGCCGATCCGCGCTACACGAAGCTCTTGCGCCAGCACCCGGGCGAATCCTTCGGCGCGTCGATTCCCGATGAGATCACGCCCGAGTTCGTTCGTGACGAGATCGCCCGCGGCCGCGCCATCATCCCGGCGAACATCAACCACCCGGAAATCGAGCCGATGATCATCGGCCGGAACTTCCGCACCAAGATCAACGGCAACCTCGGCAACTCCGCGGTCACCTCCGGCATCGCCGAGGAAGTCGAGAAGATGGTCTGGGGCATCCGCTGGGGTGGCGACACCATCATGGATCTCTCCACCGGCAAGCACATCCACGAGACCCGCGAGTGGATCCTGCGCAACTCGCCGGTGCCGATCGGCACGGTGCCGCTCTACCAGGCGCTGGAAAAGGTCAACGGCAAGGCCGAGGACCTGAGCTGGGAGATCTATCGCGACACCCTGATCGAGCAGGCCGAGCAGGGCGTGGACTACTTCACCATCCACGCCGGCGTGCGCCTGGCCTACGTGCCGATGACCGCCGATCGGCTTACCGGCATCGTCTCGCGCGGTGGCTCGATCATGGCCAAGTGGTGTCTGGCCCACCACGAGGAGTCCTTCCTCTACACGCGCTTCAACGAGATCTGCGAGATCATGAAGGCCTACGACATCTCCTTCTCGCTGGGCGACGGCCTGCGACCGGGTTGTCTCGCCGATGCCAACGACGAGGCGCAGTTCGCCGAATTGAAGACCTTGGGCGAGTTGACCCAGATCGCCTGGAAGCACGACGTGCAGGTGATGATCGAGGGCCCGGGCCACGTGCCGCTGCACATGGTCAAGGAGAACATGGACAAGGAGCTCGAGGACTGCTTCGAGGCGCCGTTCTACACCCTCGGGCCGCTGGTCACCGACATCGCGCCGGCCTACGACCACATCACCAGCGGTATCGGCGCGGCCACGATCGGCTGGTACGGCACTGCCATGCTCTGTTACGTCACGCCGAAAGAGCACCTCGGCCTGCCGGACAAGGACGACGTGCGCGAAGGGGTGATCACCTACAAGATCGCCGCCCACGCCTCGGATCTTGCCAAGGGCTTCCCGGGCACCCAGCTGCGCGACAACGCCCTGTCAAAGGCGCGCTTCGAGTTCCGCTGGGTCGACCAGTACCACCTGTCGCTCGACCCGGAGCGGGCGCGGGAATTCCACGACGCGACCCTGCCCTCGGATGCCCACCAGGTAGCGCATTTCTGTTCGATGTGCGGCCCGCACTTCTGCTCGATGAAGATCACCCAGGAGGTCCGCGAGTACGCGGATGAAATGGGGGTCGACGAACAAGAGGCCCTCAAGCAGGGCATGAAGGAGAAGTCGATCGAGTTCGTCGCCAAGGGCAGTGAGGTCTACGGCCGCATCTGACGCCGTTTGTTTCGCAACTGGATAAACAAAACCCCGGCCA
>NZ_JBDODP010000022.1:0-39860 GCF_044582135.1 Guyparkeria halopsychrophila
CTACGTTCGAACTTTTCCTTAGACATCGCATCCTCCGCCAACCGGGACAAGCAAATGGAAATGTGGAGCTCATGACCGGATTTGAACCGGTGACCTCGTCCTTACCAAGGACGTGCTCTACCAACTGAGCTACATGAGCAAATATGAGTCGACGACGGGCCGCCGACGCAATTTCTAGCAACAGATGCGACCTCTTGGAGGGTCGCGTCGGTCCGTTCCGGAACCGGGCCGGACGACCCGGATCGCAGGACTGGAGCGGGTGATGGGAATCGAACCCACGTCATCAGCTTGGAAGGCTGAGGTTCTACCATTGAACTACACCCGCAGACCATTAGAGCCCCGCGAGCGGTCGCGAGACCCGTTTTGTCTGGTGGTGGGGGCAGGATTCGAACCTGCGAAGGCTGAGCCGGCAGATTTACAGTCTGCTCCCGTTGACCGCTTGGGTACCCCACCCGGGAAGCGCGCCATTCTTCACAAAAAGGACCGGGCTGTCAACACCCGGTCCGCGGCTTGGACATCACGGCAAGGGCACGCATCGTGATGTCGGCCAACGCCCGCGAAACCGCAGTCTCGCGAACGTCCTCCTTCTGGTGCCGGCTGTGGGACTCGAACTCACGACCTACCGCTTACAAGGCGGTTGCTCTACCAACTGAGCTAAGCCGGCAATGGCCGCGCATTTTACGCACACGAGCGCCCTTTTGCCAAGCCGCTCGGCCCGCCGACATGCCGATGGTCACAGGGCTAGCGACGCGCTCGCGCCAGCCGAACCACCCCGGAGAGCACCAGATCGGTTTCGAGGCAACGCTCGAACGCCGGGTCGATCAGGTCGACGAGTCGTTCGGCATCCCCGCCGGCAATCACGGCGAGCAGCGCTCCATCGTCAGCGAACCGCTCCTGCCAGACGGACAACATCTGGTTCACGCCGGCGGCAATCAGCCAATGGCGGCCCAACTCGATCGCCGTCAAGGTGTCAGTTGCCAGACCCAGCCGTCGTGTCGCCTCGGGAACCGGCGCATTCGCCTCTCGCGGTTCGGCGGGCGCATCGGTGCGTTCCAGCGATTCGACCGCAGGCCCCAGCGCGGGCGCCGCCGAACGCAAGGCCTCCAACTGCGCACGCCAGCCCGGCAGAATCAGGCCACCGAGGTGCTGCCCGTCGGCGGCAAGCACATCCAGGGTAATCGCGGTGCCCGCGTTGATGACCGCCAGCGGCCGGTCGGCGTGCCGGGCACGGGCCTCGATCATGGCGCAGAAGCGGTCGATGCCGAGCCCGGCCGGCGACTCGTAGGCGACACGGACATGGCAGCACTTGCCGGGCACCTCGAGCCAGCGGCATTCCGCCTGCGGGCAGATCTCGGCGATCGCGGTCTCCAGCCAGTCGCGGCGACGCGGCTCGACCACAGAGGCCAGCACGACCTGCTTTGGCGACCGGCCCTTTTCGTCGACCAGCAATGGCTCGAGCCGGGTCGCCAACGCACCGACGGGATCGGATTCGTTGGCGGCCGGCCAGTCGACGACGACCGGCTCGACGGCCTTCTGGCTGCGACGGGCAAGATGTGCCTTGATCCGACTATTGCCCGCATCGATGTAACAGTTCACTTAGGTCAGGCCTTCCTTAAATAACGAACGTTCAATATGAGTCGTGCCCGGTGTGCTCGGCGAGCACACGCACCCGATCATGCGCACCCGCCCGAATCACGCGCCCATCGGAGAGGGTGATTTCGAGAGCGCCATCGGGACAGATCGCCCCGGCGATGCCGGTCACGCAGGCGCCATCGCCGCGCTCCACCGCCACCGGTCGTTCAAAGCCAAGATGCGCGCATGACAATCGCGCGATCTCGGCCGGCCACTGCTCGGGGCGCGCCATCACGGTGACCGCCGCCTCGATCAGGGCCAACGCCAGCTCGATGGCATCGCCCGGCCGGCCGTCAGCCGCCTCGCTGATGGCCGAGGCCCGATAGTCCGCATCCAGCGGGCCGACAGGATGCCGCCAGTTAATTCCGACCCCGGCGAGCCAGCAGACCGTGCCGCGAAGACGACGCCGCTCGATCATCAGCCCGCCGAGCTTGCCTCCCTCGAGATACAGATCGTTGGGCCACTTGACGGTCGCCGGCACGCCCCGCCCTTGCAGCACCCCGGCCAGCCGCCCCGCCAGCGCAAGCCCCGGCGACGCTTCCGGCAACTCCGCCCCGGCCGCAACGGCCAATGAAAACCACAGGCCATCGCCCGGCGTGCTCAGCCAGCGCGCGCCGCGACGCCCGACCCCGGCGGTCTGTTCAGCCGCCACGACCACGGCCGGCATCCGATCGGCGCCATCGGCCGAGTCGACCAGGGCGCGCACGCGCTCGTTGGTGGAGTCGACACGCTCCTCGGCAGCCATCAGCCAGCCCCGGCGCGCGGCCAGGCGCTGCAACTGCCGGGCGAGCGGGTCGAAATCGAGCGCGGCGTCGCGTTGCATCAGAGGCCCCGGCGAAAAAACGGGCAGGAGGATGGAGCGTGCCAGAGTATGGCCGTCTAGGGGCACCAGAGCGGCAATTGACCGCCGGCACCCTCAAGTTTTGCCCAACGGGCCCGATTATACTGGCTCGGGCCGACGGAATGAGTCCGCTCAGACAATCAGCGCCCACTCGATCGATTTCATCCCGAACCATTCTGCGATCACGGGACGACCAACCGAGGAGCCCCTTGGACAAAGCAACCATCATCGGCATCGTCGCGGCACTGTCCGTCGTGATCCTCGCGATCGGCCTGGGACAGTACCCGCTCGGGTTCATCAGCATCCCGGGCGCGCTGATCGTGATCGGCGGCACCCTGTCGATCACCCTGGCAATGATCACGTTCCGTCAGTTCGTCCAGTCGTTCGGCGTGGTCAAGCAGGCCTTCGTCGATCGGCAACACAGTCTTACCGGACTGATCGACGAGATCGAGGAGTTGGCACAGGTCGCGCGCCACGACGGCGCCCTGGCCCTGGAGGACCAGGACGTCAGCCACCCGTTCATGGAAAAGGGCGTGCGCATGATCGTCGACGGCCAGCCGATGGGGGTGATCGAGCGCACCCTCGACCGCGACATCGAGCTCTCCGAGGAGCGCCACGACGGCGGCGTGCAGATGTTCAAGAGCATCTACGATGTCGCCCCCGCGATGGGGATGATCGGCACCCTGGTCGGCCTGGTGCAGATGCTCAGTGCACTCGACGACCCGTCGAGTATCGGCCCGGCGATGGCCACCGCCCTCCTCACCACCTTCTACGGCGCGCTGGTCGCGCAGGCGATCGCCCTGCCGATCATGACCAAGCTGCAGATGCGTGCCACCCAGGAATCACGCGAGCAGCGCCTGATCCTGGAGGGCATTCGAGGCATCCAGGACGGCATCAATCCGCGCATCCTACGCGGGCTGCTGGAGACCTTTCTGCCCAGCCGCGAGCGCCAGGAGGACGACTAAGCCATGGCACGCAGTCGTCGACGCAAGGTCGGGAGTTCCGGCGGCTGGCTGACCACCTACGCCGACATGGTCACGCTGCTGCTGACCTTCTTCGTGCTGATGCTGTCGATCTCGGTGGTCGACATCGAGCGCTACAAGGCGGTCGCCGACACCCTGCGCAGTTCCTTCGGCAGTCTCCCCGCCGACAGCACGGCCGCCCCGGGGGAGTCCTTGGTGGAACTGGCACCGGGGGCCGCCGACCCCGACAGCACGATCGAGGGACCGCCGCCAACCCAGCTGATCGCACTCGACGCCCCGCCCACGGCGAACACCGGGGAAGACAGCAGCGCCCGCGCGCTTGAGGACCTGCGTCGCAAGCAACTCGAGGAACGCGCGGCCGAACTGCGGTCGACCATGAGCGACGCCATCGCCGCCGGCGATCTCGAGATCGAGACCACCGACGACACGGTCATCATCCGCATCAAGGAAAACGCCTCGTTCCCCTCGGGCAGCGCCAATATGCAGCGGGCCTTCGAGCCGGTGGTCAACCGGATCGCCGACGACCTGGTCAATAGCGACGACCGCATCGTGGTCACCGGCTACACAGACGACGTGCCGATCAGCTCGGGGCGGTTCCGCTCCAACTGGGATCTGTCGGCAGCACGGGCGGTGAGCGTGCTGATGTCGCTACGCGATCAGGGCATCGACGCCGACCGCCTCTCGGCCCGCGGCATGGGGGAGAACAACCCCATCGCCCCCAACGACAGCGAGGCCAGCCGGGCGATCAATCGCCGGGTCGAGATCGCCCTGATCCCGACGTGGGCCGATGCCGACAAGCCCCACCAGCTGGACGGCCAGCCGATCGATTGAATCGCAGGATCACGTCGTGACGCGGTGAGGCGCCAGCCAGTCGGCAAAGCGCGCCTCGGTCCGGATGTCACCCGCCGCATGCTCGAGGCGGTGCTGGTTGAGACACTCCGGCGCCAGCGTCAGCGTCATTTCCAGCAACCGCCCCTGGCGGAAGACGTGCAGGGCCAGTCGATCCCCGGCACGATGCCGCGCGACCCGCTCGCCCCAATTACTGCCGCTCACGGCAAAGCCGTCGATGGCAATAATGCGATCATCGACCGCGAGCCCCGCGGCCGCGCCCGGGCGGTCCTCGAACACCAACGCCACACGGGCCGCCTGCGGATCGCGCTCATCGACGCGAATGCCGACGTCCGGCCCGCCCTGCTCGGCGCGAGGTACCATCGCCACGCCGAAACGCGCCAACAACCCGGCAACATCGAGCGTCTCGGTCGAGCGCAGGGCACGATCGAAGAACTCGCCCATCGATTCGCCCATCGCCGCCTCGATCAGTGCCTCGACCTGCTCGCCCTCGAGCAGCGGTGACTCCCCGTGGTGCTCCCACAGACGGCGCATCACGTCCATCAGGCTTGCGCCACGTTCGCGCAGCATCAGATCGAGCATCAACGCCACGATCGCCCCGCGGGTGTAGTAACTGACGATCGCATTCACCGCGTTGGCGTCCTGCTGGTAGAAGCGCGTCCAGGCATAGAAACTCGACTCCTCCAACGTCTGCCGCGACCAGCCCTTGCCACGCATGGCGCGGTTGATGGTCTCCTCCAGGGCGGCGAGGTACTGGGTTTCGTCGATCAGGCCGGCGTGACGCACCAGCCAGTCGTCGAAGTAACTGGTAAAGCCCTCGAACACCCACAGCAGACGCGTGTACGCCGGGCGGTCGAGCGGCAGACCGGCGAACGCCGCCGGACGAATCCGCTTGACGTTCCAGTTGTGGAAATACTCGTGGGCGCACAGGCTCAGGAAACGCTGGTATTCCTTGCTCACCCCACCGGCCGTCACCGAGGGCAGGTAGGCACGCGGGAAGATCAGCGCGGTCGAATCGCGGTGTTCAAGCCCGCCGAAGCCCGAGTCGTCCAGCGCGACCAGGAACAGGTACTCGTCGAAGGGCGCGCCGTCGAACAGCTCGATCTCGGTCTCGCAGATACGCGCGACATCGGCCGTGATCCGATCGAAATCGGTCTCGGGCAGGGCATTGGTGAACACCATGCGATGCAGCACGCCCCCGGCGGTGAACTGGCGCTCGACGAAATCGGCGATCTCCACCGGGTGGTCGATCAGGGCTTCGTAGCCAGCGGCGGCGAAGTCGCCGAAGCCCCGTTCGTCGACGGCGATCGCCGGCAGGGTGGTCGCCACGCGCCACTCGTCGGGCAGCTCGTGGCCGTCGATCACCACCTCGTGGCGCGCCTGCTCGGCACCGTGCACCCGCAGGAAGACACTGGTGCCGTTGAAGAAGACGTGACTCGAATCCACGTGCGCGCTACGCACCGAGAAGTCGGCACAGTAGACACGGTAGTGGACGGCGACCGGCTCGTCATGGGCAGCCAGATCCCAGGTCTGCTGGTCGACCGGGGTGATCGCCACCCGTCGACCGCGGGCGTCCTCGGCATGCTTGCCCACCAGGTGGCGGGCGAAATCACGCACCAGGTAGCTCCCCGGGATCCACGCCGGCAGACTGAGCCGATAACCGGCGGTCGATGGAGGCAACCGCAAGGTCACGTCGAGATAACGGCTGTGATAGCCGGGAAACTCGATGCGGTAGAACGGTTCAACTCGGGCGTCGGTCGCGGTGGCAGCGGACTGGTTCATCAGGCCCCCTGCCCCTTGTCCTGGCCCGATTCCTGGCCCGGCAGGTCGGGCACCGACGAATCACTGGTCATCAGGTGGTGACCGCCCGGATGGACGCGACCGTGCTTGACCTCGTCGGGATGCGCCTCGCGCACTAGGCCAACCCGGGCGACAAAGTGCAGACGAAAGCCGGCCAGGGGGTGGTTGAGGTCGACCTTCACGGTCTGGTGGCCGACCTCGAGGATCAGCATCTCGATGCGACCCTCGGGCCCGTGGGCCTCGACCATGTTCCCCGGCGCGAGCTCCGCCTGCGCCTCGATGCGTTCACGCGGCACCTCGATCACGCCCTCGATGTCGTGCAGGCCGTAGGCCTGTTCCGGCTCGACGGTCACCTCGATCTCGTCTCCCTCGACGTGGCCCTCGAGCGCGGCCTCCAGCCCCGCAATCAGGTTGCCGTGACCGTGGATGTACTCGAAGCCGTCAACGCGCGTGTCGGCGAGAACCGCGCCATCGTCATCGCGCATCAGGTGAAACACGCGCACCACGCGATCCTTTTCCACCGGGTGACCGGTGCCCTGTTGCCCGTCTTGCAGTCGTTCTTCACTCATGTCTCGTCATTCCTCCGTTAGGAACCCTCTGCGCGATCGTGATGCCGCAGAGGGTTCCCGATTCAGATTGCCACGCCATGCCAGAACGGCAGCGTCAGCAGGGCAAGCAGGGTCGAGGCGCTCGCCGTGGTGGCGTAGAGCCCCGTGTCCAGACCGAAGCGGTCGCAGAGCACCAGCCCCAGCACCATTACCGGCATCGCCCCCTCCAGCACCACGGCCGTGAGCGTCTGGCCGCTGGTGCCGACCGCCAGCGCGAAGCCCAGCGCGATCAAGGGCATCCACAGCAACTGGATCGCGATCGCCGGACTGACGGTCAGCAGCTGCCGCCCGGTCAATGTCTCCAACCGCAGGCTCATGCCCAGCGCGACCAGCATGATCGGCACCACGGCCGCGCCGATACGATCGAGCCACTCGGCCGCCCAGTCGGGCTGCGGCACACCGAGCAGGTTCAGCCCCGCCCCGGCGACCGCCGCCCACAGCGGCGGCACCTTGAGCAGGGTCTTGAGCGGGTGGACCTGCTCCTCGCTGTCGCCGTAATGCGCGGCAAGGAGAATCCCCACCGAGAGCAGCAACGGCGTGCAGGCGAACAGGTCGTACTGGATGGCGACCGCCTGCCCGGCATCGCCGAACAGGCTGCCCAGCAGCGGCAGGCCCATGTAGGTCGCGTTGGGGAAGCTCGCCGCCAGCAGCAGCGCCCCAAACTGCGCCCGGCTCAACGGCATCAGCCGCCCGACGGCGTACATCAACGCCAGCGAGCCGATCACCGCCACGGCGGCCGTCCCGGCAATCCGCAGGGTATCCACGCCCAGCGGCGCACGCCACAGCACCGACAACACCAACGCCGGCAGGAACAGGTAGTACACCGACGAGGTCAGTGCCCCGCGCGCCCGGTCGGCCGTCCACCCGCCCAGGGGCAGGTAGCGCCAGATGTGGCCCAGCGCGATGGTGCCGGCCATCTGCAGGATGACCGAGATCACCGGCCAGACCCTGCCGCGCCCCGGTCAACCGTCCGGATCACTGCTCCTTGGACTCCGCTTCGGCCTTCTCGACCTCGGCACGCACCTCGTCCATGTCGAGGTCCTTGACCTTGGTGATCAGCTCGTCGAGGGCATTGCGCGGCAGGGCGCCGGCCTGGTTGAACAGCAGGATCTGCTCGCGGAACACCATCAGCGTCGGGATCGAGCGGATCTGGAAATGACCGGCGATCGCCTGCTCTTCCTCGGTGTTGACCTTGGCGAAACCCACCTCGGGGTTGGCCTCGGCGGCCTGCTCGAAGATCGGCCCGAAGGATTTGCATGGACCGCACCAAGGCGCCCAGAAATCCAGCAGCAGGATGTCGTTGTCCTTGAGAAGGCCTTCGAGGTTGTCCGCGGTCGCGGTTTGAACGGTCATAAAGACACCTTTGGATCATGCCGGCCCACGGGCCGGCCACATGTCGACCCGGATCCACCGGGTCACGAAAACTCGTTGCTCGAGGCCACCGCCGGCCATCATCGGCTCGGCGATCGAAACAGGCCGTCGGCCATCCCCTTTGACTCGCGTCGCCGAGCGGGGGCGGTCGTGCGACCCGATCCAGCGCCAGCCGTTCGGCCACTCGATGGCACGGCCGCATCAGGCGCGGTTCATCACCGGCCTCGGCAACCATGGCGGCATCCAGCCGAGCCAGGCTTCGATCCGTTGCCGACCACGATCGGCCGGGATCGAATCGCCCGAGATAGGGGCATCCTCAAGGAATTCAACCCAAGCACGGACGACGTCGCGGGCCTCGGGGCGTGCTCGATGACGCGAAAGCGGGTCTTTCCCGACAACCCGCACGCCCAGCAGCCGCCGCGGCAACTGGCCGGCAGGGAACGGCACCGTCCGCGGCGCGAACAGGGCGAGACCGTCCCTAGCGCCCACCCCGCTCGCCCCAGCGGGCATGCAGGTCGTGGGTCACGTCGATCTGGTCGAGGATGCGGGCGACGGTGAAATCGATCAGGTCCTGGATCGTCTGCGGGCGATGATAGAAGGCCGGCGACGGCGGCAGGATCACCGCGCCCAGCTCGGCCAGCCGCGTCATCTGCGAGAGCGCGATCGCGGTCAGGGGCGCTTCGCGCGGCACGATCACCAGATCGCGGCGCTCCTTGAGACAGACATCGGCGGTGCGCTCGATCAGGGAATCCGACAGGCCGTTGGCGATCGCCCCGAGCGTGCCGGTGGTGCAGGGGCAGACCACCATCGCATCCGGCGGGTTGGAGCCGGAGGCGAACGGCGCGGTCCAGTCTTGGCGGGCGAAGCCTCTGACTTGCCCCTCGGCGGCGCCATACCGCCCGCCCAGCTCGGCGGCCAGCGCATCGTGACGGGCCGGAAACGGCTCGTCGAGCTCCAGGGCGGCCACCGCGTGGGCCGCCTTCGAGGCAATCAGACTCACCCGGCAATTCGCGGCGATCAGGCATTCGAGCAGGCGCAGCGCGTAGGGCAGACCGGAGGCCCCGGTCATCGCCAGCACGACGTGCTCGGTATCAACGCGACGCCTCATGCCGTCACCTCGCGCAGCGCGTCGACCAGCCGGGCCGGAAAACCGCCGAAGCCGCCGTTGCTCATCGAGACCACCCAGTCACCGTCTTGGCAGGCGGCCTGCACCGTCTCCAGCAGCTGCTCGACCGACGCAGCCACGACCAGCCGTTCGCCCAGATCGGCGAGCACGGTGGCCGGGTCAAAGGCGAGATCGCCCGGCGCATGCACGAACACCCGATCGGCGGCCGACAGGGCACCGGCCAGCCGGGCGGCATGCACGCCGGCGCGCATGGTGTTCGACCGCGGATCGAGCACCGCTACCAGTCGCCCCCTGGCCGGCATCTGCTCGCGCACCGCGGCGAGCGTCGCCTCGATGGCGGTCGGGTGGTGGGCGAAATCGTCGATCACGCGCACCCCGCCGGCCACGCCCTTGAGCTCGAGGCGTCGCGCGACACCGCCGAAGTCCGCCAGTGCCGCCAGCCCCTCGGCGGCCGGTACCCCGGCAAACCGGGCCAGCGCCACGGCGGCCATCGCGTTGCGGCGGTTGTGCGCGCCCTGGATGGAGGCGGGAAAGGAGCCGACCGACTCGCCCGCGCAGAACAGCTCGCCCCCGTCCTGCCACCAGTCGGCACCCGGCGCTGACTGCTCGGCCAGTCGTTCGACCGGCGACCAGACCCCTGCGGCCAGCACGCGGTCGATCGCCGGCTCGTCGAGCGGGGCGATGACCTTGCCCTGCCCCGGGACCAATCGCAGCAGGTGGGCAAACTGTCGCTCGATCGCGGCCAAGTCGTCGAAGATGTCGGCGTGATCGAACTCGAGGTTGTTGATCACCAGGCCACGCGGCCGGTAGTGCAGGAACTTCGAGCGTTTGTCGAAAAAGGCCGTGTCGTACTCGTCGGCCTCGATGACGAAAAAGGGCGTCTCGCCCAGGCGAGCGCTGACGCCGAAGCCCCCCGGCACCCCGCCGATCAGAAACCCGGGGGCCATACCGACCGCCTCGAGGATGTGCGCGACCATCGAGCTGGTGGTGGTCTTGCCGTGGGTGCCGGAGACGGCCAGCACGAATCGCTGGGAGAGCACTTCCTCGCCCAGCCATTGCGGCCCGGAACGAAAGCGGTAGAAGCCACTGAGGAGTTGGTCGATCACCGGCATGTCGCGGCGCATCACGTTGCCGACGATGATCTCGGCATCCGACGGCAAGGGGGCCTCCATGTCGGTCTCCACCGCGATGCCCGCGGTGGCAAGTTGGTCGCTCATCGGCGGGTAGATGGCGTGGTCACGGCCGGAGACCTCGTAGCCCATCTCCCGGGCCAGCAATGCCAGCGAGCCCATGAAGGTGCCGGCGATGCCGAGGATGTGCAGTTTCTGACTGGCAGCGGTCATGTCGGCAGTCCCGTCTCGCCGGGGAGCAGTTGCACCGCCAGCGTCATGTAGATCAGCGAGCTGAGGATGAAGTAGCCCAGCGCAGTGAGCACGCCGATCGCCGCGCCGAAATCGAGCGTGCGGCGATAGATCTGGCCCAGCACCACCAGGTTCCAGGCGAACAGCGCGATCATCATCACCGACCAAAGGCCCAGCTGGCTGTCGATGTTCGCCGCCTCGGCGCCGGTCGGCTGCAGCGCGACCAGCGGCCAGGCCACCAGGCCCAGCATCGCCGTCGCGCCGAACAGGGCCGTGAGCATCTGCGGGATGCGCTCGCGATGATTGCGCAGTAGCGTCAGCCCGGCCGAATAGACGACCAGCACCAGGGCGTCGGCGGCGAGCAGCATCAGCCCCGAACCCAGGCCACCACCCAGCCCGCTATCGCTGGCAACGGCCAGGTCCAGTAACACCCCGACCACGACGTAAAAGCCCACCGCGATCAGCAGGGGCTGCTGGCCGGCAGGCATGTCCTCGGGGCCGGCCCGCAGGAACAGCATTTGGAAGAAAAGACGGATCAAAGACAACTCGGCACACCCGTTGACGTGGCTCGGCCGACACGCGGCCCGAAAAAAGACGGCAGCAAGCCTAGCGCAAAACCCGACCCGCCGTCTGCGCCCGTCCGCCGCGAACGATTATCCAGAAAGCCCTGCACGAATCGCTAAGGCTTCTGGCCAATGCCTCTGGCCTGCCGGCTGGTTCGCCCCTTTAGCGACGTAGATCACGCAGGTACCACCACTCGAACAGGCGCTTGGCCCAGTGCAGCAGACGGCATGGCGGGGTGACGAACTGGCGCTTGTCGTTGCGAAACACCAGCGTCGCCCGGTCGAGCATGTCCATCACGCAGACCAGTTCCCACTTGAAGGTGCGATCGGCGGGCTGGCCGTCAAGCTCGGCGACCAGGTTCTCGGCCGCCGCCACCGCCTGCAGATCGGCCATGTGCGCCTGCTTGGGCGCCCAGTCGGGGGCGGGGTAACTGCCGGAATCCCCGGCAACGTAGACCTTGTCCGCCCCCTTGACCCGCGCGTGCTCGTCGGCCTCGATCATGCCGCCCGGCGAGGTCGGGAACGGGGCGTTCTCGAGCCAGGCCGGCCCAGTCATCCCCGGCATGAACAGGATCAGGTCGGCCGCGAACTCGCCCTTTTCGGTGATCACGCGGTCGGCCTCGAAGCGCTGTGGCTTGGCGCCGAGGTGTGTCTCGATATCGAACTTGTGCATCCGGTCGAGCAGCCGGTCGACCGCCGACTCGCCCAGGCGGTTGCCCGGTCGCGGCGACGGGTTGAAGAACACCAGCTTGAACTGCTCGCGCCGTCCCTGCTGGCGCAACAAGCGATCGATGCCGAACAGCAACTCGAACATCGGTCCGCCGCGCACCGCCGCCGGCTCCTTGGGATTGCCACCAAAGCCGATGGCGATGGTGCCGCCCTGCATCTCGCCGAGGCGGTCGTGGATCGCCTCAGCGGCATCGATGCCCTCGCAGAGCGTGATCGCGTGCTCGATGCCGGGCAGTTTCTTGATGAATCGACCACCGCTGGCGACGATCAGCCCATCGTTCTCGACCTCGCCCTTGTCGGTGATCACCCGTCGGCCATCGTCGCTGACCCCGGTGACCCGACCGGCGTGAAAGCGCACGTCCAGACGCTCGAGCAGCGGGCGGATATCGAACAGGATGTCCTCGCGGCGACGCAACCCGGCGGGCACCCAGATCAGGCTGGGGTAGTACTGGAAGGTGGGCTCGGGTGCGATCAGGGTGATTTCCGCCTGTGGGCGCAACCGTCGCAGACGACGAATCGCCGACAAACCGCCGAAGCCCGCACCGATGACCGTCAATTTCATGCCGTGCCTCCGAAGCCTGTGAACCGTATCAACACAAACCCTTATATTGGCATAAGGGCATTCCCTGACATAACGGCTTTCTAGGACTCAATCCGAGCGCCGGCCTCTCTCCGCCAGCCATCGGGTGATGGGGCGCGCCAGGAACAGCAACAGCAACAAGACGGCGAGAATGATGGGCGTGCGCGTGTCGAATTTCACCGACAGGAAGTAATGCAGCACGACCAGGGCCGTGGCCGGGTAGACCAGCCGGTGAAGCATCTTCCAGCGGCGCCCCAGCCGTCGCATCCAGCCGCGCGACGAGGTGATCGCCAGCGGCACCAGCAGCAGGAACGCGATCGCGCCGAAGGTGATGTGCTCGCGCTCGACCACGTCTTCCCAGATCGCGGCCAGATCGAGTTGGCGATCGATGATCACCCAGAGCAGGATGTGCAGGCTCGCGTAGAAGAAGGCGTACAACCCCGCCATGCGCCGGTAGTCGATCAGCCCGGCCCGCGGCCACAGACGCTGGACCGGGGTGACCGCCAGGCCGATCAGCAGCAGGTAGAGCGCGGTGTCACCCAGAAACCGCAGGCTGTCGACCACCGGCTCGTAGCCGAGCTGATGGGTGGGAATAGCCCAGGCGAGGTAGATCAACGGCGCCAATTGGGCGAGGAAGATCAACCACCAGGCTGGGCGATTGGCCAACCAGGGTCGGCGCGCTGCCATCAGTAGTGCTTCTTGAGGTCCATGCCCTGGTAGAGCTGCGCAACCTCCTCGGCATAACCGTTGAACATCAGGGTGTCGCGGCGCCCCCATTCGCCAATGCGGCGTTCGTCAGCCTGCGACCAGCGCGGATGGTCGACGTTGGGGTTCACGTTGGCGTAAAAGCCGTATTCGCGGGGGGCCACGGCCGTCCAGCTCGAGGTGGGCTGTTCGCGCACCAGGCTGATGCGCACCAGCGACTTGCCGCCCTTGAAGCCGTATTTCCACGGCACGACCAGCCGCACCGGCGCGCCGTTCTGCGGCGTGAGCGATTCACCGTAGAGTCCAGTCGCCAAGAGCGTCAGCGGATGCATCGCCTCGTCCAGCCGCAGCCCTTCCACGTAGGGCCACTCGAGGACCGAGCGGGTCTGGCCGGGCAGCGGATGCTCGGGTCGATAGACGGTCTCGAAGCGAACGAAACGGGCATCGGCGGTCGGCTCGACCCGATCGAGCAGCGCCTTGAGCGGTACGCCTTCCCAGGGGATCACCATCGACCAGCCTTCGACGCAACGCATCCGGTAGATGCGCTCCACGGGCGAAGCTAGCGCGGTCAGGTCGTCGAGGCTGAACCGCCCCGGGCGGGCCACTTCGCCGTCGACCTCGAACTCCCACGGCGAAAGGCGGTCGATCAAGGCAGCCAGCGCATCGGCATTGCGCGACGGATCGGTCTTGCCGGTACCGAGCTCGTAGTAGTTGTTGTACCCGGCGATTGCCTCCTTTTCGGTGAGCTGCTCAGACAGGGGCTTGCCCTCGTCGGCGCGACCACAGCCGGGCAGCGCCAACGCCGCGCCGGCGCCGACCATCGAGCGAAGAAAGGTGCGCCGCGCGTGGCGATCAGTGGCCAGTGTCGGATCGGTGACTTCCCATTCGCGCGGCTCGTGGGGGGATCGGATACGGTGACGCATGACAGACCTCGGCTAACAGACGGACCGGGAAGGCGAATGCCGATGAGGGCATCAGACAGGTAGAATTCGCCTCCCAGAGGTTCCCAAAGTATCGACGCAAAGATCGCGTTCTGCACGACGCCGTTCGCCGCCTCGACGCACGACCACCCAGCCATGCCCCAATGCGACAGCCCACCGACCGCCCGGGCCACAGGAGCCGCGAGCCCATGACCGACACCGCCACCGACATTGCTGCCTGCGACGCTCGCCTCGAGGCGGCCCGCGCCTTCCTGCAGCGGCACGCCCCCGACTTTGGTGGATTGCAATCGGCCTCCAGCGATGCCAGCAACCGGCGCTACTGGCGGGCACAGGGGCCCAACGGTGAGAGCCTGGTGATCATGGACTCGCCGCCCGACAAGGAACCCGTGGCGCCATTTCTCGACGTCCAGGCCCGACTGGAACGGGCCGGCCTGCCGGTGCCGCATATCCATGCCCGCGACCTGGAGGGCGGCTTTCTGCTCCTTGACGATCTGGGCAACGACACGCTGTTTTCCTGGCAGGCGGGGGTGGACGAGCCGGAACGGGCGGCCGCACTCGCCGCATGCCGCGCGCAGTTGATCACGGTGGCCCAGGTCGAGCGCGACGACCTACCGGCCTTCGACGCCCCGCGACTGATCACCGAGATGCAGCTGTTCGACGAGTGGTACCGGGCCGGCCACCTGGACGTGACGTGGTCGGATGAGCAGGCCCGCCGCTGGAAAGACCTGCGTGACCGGATCGCCACCCGGCTGGCCGAGATGCCGCCGGTGTTCGTCCACCGGGACTACCACAGCCGCAACCTGATGCGCGACGCCTCGGGCTGGGCGATCATCGACTTCCAAGACGCGGTGGCCGGGGCCCTGGCCTACGACCTGGTCTCGCTGCTGCGCGACTCGTATATCGACTGGCCCGTCGACTGGGTCGAGCGCGAGATCGAGGCCTTCTGGCGGCAGGCGCGCGAGGCGGGCCTGACCGAGGCGAGCCTCAATGACTTCATCGAGGACTTTGCCTGGGTGGCCGTGCAGCGACATCTGAAGGTACTCGGCATCTTCGCCCGGCTGAGTCGCCGCGACGGCAAGCACGGCTATCTCGATGACCTGCCGCTGACCTGGCGCCACCTGCAGTGGGCACTCGACCGCGCGCCGGGCCTCGCTCCGCTGAGCGAGCTGATCGCTGGACTCGAACCGGAGAACGCCCGTGGCTGACACGACCGCCATGATTTTGGCTGCCGGCCGCGGCGAACGGCTGCGCCCGTTGACCGACCACACCCCCAAGCCACTGATCGAGGTGGGCGGCAAGCCGCTGATCGCGCATCACCTCGAGCGGCTGGCCGCGGCCGGCATCGAGCGCGTGGTGATCAACCTGGCCCATCTCGGCAAGCAGATCCGTTCGCATCTGGGTGACGGCGAGCACTGGGGACTGACGATCGAGTACTCGGTGGAAGGCGACCGGGCCGAGGACGCGCTGGAGACCGCCGGCGGGATTCGCCAGGCGCTCGAGCGGTTGGGGCCGCGGTTCCTGCTGATCAACGGCGACGTGCTCTCCGACATCGACTACGCCGGCCTGGCCACCCGCCAACTGGATGCCGACTGCCTGTTCCACCTGGCGCTGGTCGACAACCCGTCACACAACCCGCACGGGGATTTCACCCTCGACGAGACCGGACGGCTCGGGGGCGAGTCGAGGCCGAGGCTGACCTATTCGGGCATCGGGCTTTTCGACTCCACCCTGTTCACCGCCCTGCCCACCGGAAAGCGGCCGCTGGGCCCGGTGCTGCGCGCGGCCATCGCGAAAGGCCAGGGCTGCGGACACCACCATCGGGGCGAGTGGCTGGACGTGGGCACCCCGGAGCGGCTGGCCGAGGCCGACCGGCGACTAGGCTGACGTCAGCGGAAGGCCAGGTCGCGTAGGAACAGCGCGATCTGCGGGAAGGAGATCAGGAGCACCGTCATCGTGATCAGCATGATGATGAACGGTGGCGTGCCCTTGACGATGTCCCAGTAGGGCCGCCGGAACACCGCCATCGCGGTGAAGATATCGTAGCCAAACGGCGGCGTGGCCGAGCCGATCGCCGACTGCAGCACCACCAGCGTGCCCACCAGCACCGGGTCGACGCCGGAGGCATTGATCGCCGGCATGAAGATCGGGGTGAGGACGAAGATCGCCACGATCGGGTCGACGAACATGCAGGCGACGAAGTAGGACACCGCGATCAGGATCAGGAGGGAGGTCGGGTTAGACGCCACCTGGTCGATGATCGGGCCGAGCACCTCGGAGGGAATCTGTGCCAGCGAGATCACCCAGGAAAACGCCTGCCCGGCGCCGACCAGGATGAACACCACCGCGGTGATCAGACCCGTGGATAGCGCGATCCCGGGCAGGTCGGAAAACTTGATCGAGCGATAGATCACCATCTCGAGGATCAGCGCGTAGAGCACCGACATCGAGGCCGCCTCGGTCGGGCTGAACAGGCCGGAATAGATCCCGCCGAGCACCACCACCGGGAAGCCCAACGGCAGGATGGCGCCTTTCATTGCCCGCAACCGGCCACCCCAGCCGATCCGTTCCTCGGGCTCGATCCCCCAGCGGCGGCTGACGAACCAGCTGTAGACGGAAAACATCAACATGATCGCCACCCCCGGACCGATGCCGGCGATGAACAGCTCACCCACCGATACGTTCGCCGCCACCCCGTAGATGATCGCCGCGATCGACGGCGGGATCAGCAGGGCGATATCCGAGGAGTTGACCAGCAGGGCAAGGGTGAAGCTGTCCTTATAGCCGGCCTTGAGCATCTTGGGCCGCAAGGCGGTGCCCACGGCGACCACCGTGGCCTGGGTGGAGCCCGACACGGCACCGAACAGGGTGCAGGTGACGGCGGTGGTGATCGGCAGCCCGCCGCGCCGGTGGCCGATGAAGGCACGCACCAGATCCAACAGACGGTTGGCGGTGTGCCCCTTGGTCATGATGTCGGCGGCCAGGATGAACATGGGCACCGCCACCAGTACCGAGGGGCGCACCCCGCCGATCATCTGCTGGACCATCTGGCTGGGGTCCACACCGGGGAAGGAAACCAGCAGCAGCGCCAGCGCCCCCACGATCAGGGGCACCATCATCGGGAACCCCATCAGGAGCAGCAGGAACATCAGGACGAACATGAGGGTAAGCATCAGCGGCGCTCCTTGCCCGAGTCGTTGTCGGCCATGCCCGGCTCGATGCCACCGTCCTCATCTTCCAGCTTGCGGCCCTCGGCGGCGTTCAAGTCGGCGTCCTCGTACACTTCCCGCTCGAGGAACGAACGATAGAGTTCGGGTGAGGTGAAGTTGCGCACGGTAGTCAATGCGTATTGCAGGCCGGCGAGAAAGAGCCCGGCGGGCACGAACAGGTACAAGATCCAGAGGGGGATGCCCAGCGACGGCGTCGCCTGTCCGATCGAGCGCAGTTGCGCCTCGTAAATCACGGCGTGGTAGGTCAGGTAGAACATCACGATCGCCGAGCCGGTGGTGATCACGATATTCGCCCCCTTGCGCCAGGGGCCTTTGAGTTGATCGTATATGGCCGACATGCGGATGTTGCGGCCATGTCGCGCGGCCTTGGCCACGCCGACAAAGGTGATGATGACCAGTAATGCCTGGTTGATTTCGCCGGCGAAGGGCAGCCCCTGTTTCAGCAGGTTGTCACCCAGCACGTTGGCGATATTGAGGCCAGCCATCAGCAGAATGGCCCCGGTGAGCACGATGTTCTCGATCCAGCCAACCACCCAGTCCAGGCGGATCAGCGCCCGCCCCGGCGGCGACCGGGACAGCTTTCCCTGCTCTTGCGGCATTGGTGTTTCCCCTTTCGGGCGAGACGGGCACGCCCCGGCAGTATTGATGCGCCGCGTTTGGCGCCGCTTTCCGGCACGGGCGGCGGCTCGGTGCCGCCCGCCTGAACGCCCTGCAGTGTAGTCGTGCGTAACTTTACCTGTCCAACGGACAGGTCAGCGGACGTGCTAAGGTCTTGGGGATCGGGGAAGGTCTGCACGAATCGCCGCTGCCTCTGGCAAACCCCACCGGGCGATTCGTGCAGAATTCCCGGAGCGCCCGCCCGTCATCGATGAGTGGGGCGCTTGTACCGTGAACGACAAGCAAAACCCCAGGGAGAGAGAACGGTATGCAACGCACACGAATTTTTCAGAAAGGCACGCTCTGGATGGGCGCGCTGGCGATCGCCGCCGGCATGGCACTGTCCGGCTGCGGTCAATCCGATGATGGCACCGACAGCGCCGAGAGCACCGAAGGCGAGCAGGTCTGGCGCTTCGCGCTCGAAGAGACCAAGGGCGGCGTGCAGTGGAAATACGCCGAGAAGTTCAAGGAAGAGATCGAGGCCGAGCACGACAACGTCGAGGTCAAGATCTACCCCTACGGCACGCTGGGCAGCTCGCAGGACATCACCCAGCAAATCCAGAACAACACCATGCAGTTCGCCTTTGCCTCGGCGGGTCACGTCGGCTCGACCATCCCCGAGGCGCAGGTGTTCACCCTGCACTTCCTGTTCTCGCAGGACGATGCGGTCAACGCGGAGATCTTCGCCTCCAACCCGGTCGTCTACGAAGAGCTGGGTGCGGCCTATCGCGAGAAGGGCCTCGAACTGCTGTCGATCGTCCCCGAGGGCTGGATGGTCTGGAGTGCCAACAAGGCAATCGAAACACCGGAAGACTTCGAGGGCGTCAAGATTCGCGTCAAGCCGTCGGATTTGCTGCTGGCCACCTACAACGGTTATGGCGCCAACCCGAAGCCGATGGCCTACTCCGAGATCTACGGCGGCCTGCAGCGCGGCCAGATCGACGCGCAGACCCAACCGATGTTCGCCATCCGCGACATGAGCTTCTACGAGGTGCAGGACTACCTGATCGAGGCCCGCAACGCGCAGTTCGTGTCCACCGTGATCACGAGCCCGGGCTTCCTCGAGGGCCTGCCGGAAGACATGCAGGCGAGCGTCAAGGAGACCGTCAAGGAGCTCGACCCGTTCATCTGGGACGTGCAGCAGGAGCTCAACCGCGAAGCGGCCGAGGAGATCAAGTCCAAGAGCGAGATCGAGTTCATCAAGCTGACGTCTGAACAGGTCGAGACCTTCCGCGAGAGCGTCGAGCCGGTATTCGACCAGTACGTCGAGATGACCGGTCCGCGCGGCGAGAAGATCCTCAACGCCATCCAGGACGCCGTGGCCGAGGGAAACGACGAGTAACGACTCGCCCATCCCGGATCCGATCGGTTCAAGACCAGAAGGCGCGCCACTCGGCGCGCCTTTTTCATGCCCGGGCACGCAAGATCGAGCACAACCTGCTGACAAGCACGGACTTTTCCGGCTAGGCTTGAATTGAACCCCCGAATCACGGGGGCAGTTTCCCGCACGCTCACGCAGAGGGCCGGACCAATGGCAGCAGACGGGCCAGACGACACTCGCTGGTTGGCAATCAATGCCGGCTCGTCCTCGCTCAAGCTGGCGATCTTCGATTCGGCCGGCAACCGGACGCACGCCTGCACGGCCGAAGAGCTCAGCGACGACGGCGGCCCTCTCGGCGAGGCGCATTCCCACGCGCTCGACGAGTTGCTCGCCGCCCTGCCACCGGGTGAGGCCGGGCCGTTCGCAGGCATCGCCCACCGCGTCGTGCATGGCGGCGAGCGCTTCGACGCCCCGACGCGGATCGACCAGGCGGTGATCGACGCGCTGCACAAGACCGAACCGCTCGCGCCGCTGCACAACCCGCTCGCGGCGGCCTGCATCGAGGCCGCCCGCCATCGCTTTCCCGACACGCCCCACTACGCCCTGTTCGACACGGCCTTCCACCGCGATCTGCCGCCCGAATCACGCGACTACGCCCTGCCCGCGTGGTGCCGCGATCGGCTGGGCATCCGCCGCTATGGATTTCATGGACTTTCGGCCGCCAATGCATTGCGCCGCATCGCCGAGGCCACCGGTCACCCGCCGGCTCGACTCAACCTGATCGTGCTGCACCTGGGCAACGGCGCGAGCGTCACGGCCATTCGTGGCGGGCACAGCGTGGCCACCTCGATGGGCATGACCCCGCTCGAGGGCCTGGTGATGGGCACGCGAGCAGGCGACATCGACCCAGCCATTCCCGGCGTGCTCGAACGGCGCGGCGGGTTGTCGAGCGACGAGGTCGACCACCTGCTCAACCACGAATCCGGCCTGCTGGGGCTGTGCGGCACGCGCGACATGCGCGAGATCCACGACGCGATCGACCGGGGCAGCGACGAGGCGAGTACCGCGCTGGCGATGTACATCCATCGCATTCGCCATTACCTGGGTGGCTATCTGGTCAACCTGGGTCGGCTGGATGCCCTGGTATTCACCGGCGGCATCGGCGAACACGACCTCGTCGTGCGCGAATCGGTCTGCGAAGGCCTGGGCGTGATGGGGCTCTCCCTGGACCCGGAAGCCAATCGCCGGGACGAAGCGGGGGTACGCGCCCTGCATCAGCCGCACAGTCCGGCGGGCATCTGGGTGGTACCCGCCGACGAGGAATGGGAAATGATCCGCCAGATACAGGACTTGCTCTGACATCCATTCGACACACCCCCTTGCTCTGATACGGGGTCAGGGCATCCACATCAAACGATCCCGACTTCCGGAGAACAAGTCCATGCAGCAAGACGATATCAAGGCGATCGACGGTTTCTGGCGCGCGGCCAACTACCTGTCCGTGGGACAGATTTACCTGCTGGACAACCCGCTGCTGCGCGAGCCGCTGGCAGCCGAGCACATCAAGCCACGCCTGCTCGGCCACTGGGGCACCACCCCGGGGCTCAACTTCATCTACGCGCACATGAACCACCAGATCGCGGCGCGCGACCTCGATGCGATCTACCTGGCCGGCCCCGGCCACGGGGGGCCGGGGCTGGTGGCCAGCGCCTGGCTTGACAGCACCTACTCCGAGGTTTACCCCGAAATCAGTCGCGACGAGGCGGGCATGCGACGGCTGTTCCGGCAGTTTTCCTTCCCCGGCGGCATCCCCTCGCATGTCGCGCCCGAAACACCCGGCTCGATCCACGAGGGCGGCGAACTCGGCTACGTGCTCTCGCATGCCTTCGGCGCGGCGTTCGACAACCCGGATCTGGTCGTCTGCGCGGTGGTGGGTGATGGCGAGGCCGAAACCGGCCCGCTGGCCACCTCATGGCACTCGAACAAGTTCCTCGACCCGGTGCATGACGGCGCCGTGCTGCCGATCCTGCATCTCAACGGTTACAAGATCGCCAATCCCGCAGTGCTCGCCCGCATTCCCGAAGAGGAACTCGAGGCACTGCTGCGCGGCTACGGCTACCAGCCCCATTTCGTCAGCGGCGAGAACCCCGAACAAATGCACCCGGCGATGATCGAGACGCTCGGTCAGGCCCTCGACGAGATCCACGCCATCCAGCAGCACGCCCGCCAAGACGGAGACACCACGCGCCCGCGCTGGCCGATGATCGTGCTGCGCACGCCCAAGGGCTGGACCGGCCCCGAGGAGGTCGACGGCAAGCCGGTCGAGGGCACCTGGCGCGCCCACCAGGTCCCGGTCGCCAATGTGCGCGGCAACTCGGCCCACCGCCAGCTGCTCGAAGAATGGATGAAGAGCTACCGGCCCGAGGAACTCTTCGACGAACACGGCCAACCGTTCGACTGGCTCACCGCCCGCACCCCGACCGGTGCTCGTCGCCTGTCGGCCAACCCGCATGCCAACGGCGGGCTCCTGTGCCGGCCGCTCGACCTGCCCGACTTTCGCGATTACGAGATCCCGGTCGAGGCGCCCGGCCAGACCAAGGCCGAGTCGACCCGCGCCATGGGACGCTTCCTGCGCGACGTGATCGAACGTAGCCACGAGACGCGCAACTTCCGCCTGTTCGGCCCGGACGAAACGTCATCCAACCGGCTCGATGACGTCTTTTCCGTCACCGATCGAGCCTGGAACGCCGAGACCCTGCCCACCGACGAGCACCTCGCCCGCGGCGGGCGCGTCATGGAGATCCTCTCGGAGCACACCTGCCAGGGCTGGCTCGAGGGCTACCTGCTGACCGGCCGGCATGGCCTGTTTGCCTGCTACGAGGCCTTCATCCACATCATCGACTCGATGTTCAACCAGCACGCCAAATGGCTGGATACCAGTCAGGATATCCCGTGGCGTGCGCCGGTGCCGTCACTCAACTATCTCCTGACCAGCCACGTCTGGCGCCAGGACCACAACGGCTTCTCGCACCAGGACCCCGGCTTCATCGATCTCGTGGTCAACAAGAAGGCGAGTGTGGTCCGTGTCTACTTCCCACCGGATGCGAACTGCCTGCTGTCGGTGACCGACCATTGCCTGCGCAGCCGCGATTACGTCAACGTGATCGTCGCCGGCAAACAGCCCCAACCCCAGTACCTCGACATGGATGCGGCGATAAAACACTGCACGGCCGGGGTGTCCATCTGGGAATGGGCCAGCAGCGACGACGGCCTGGAGCCCGACGTGGTGATGGCCTGCGCCGGCGACGTGCCCACCGAGGAAATCCTCGCCGCCACCGACCTGCTGCGTCGCCACCTGCCCGAGCTGCGCGTGCGGCTGGTCAACGTGGTCGACCTGATGAAACTCCAGCCCGAGAACGAGCACCCGCATGGCCTGTCCGACAGCGCCTTCGACTCGCTCTTCACCCTCGACCGGCCGGTCGTCTTCGCCTATCACGGCTACCCGTGGCTGATTCACCGCCTGACCTACCGGCGCACCAACCACCACAACCTGCATGTCCGCGGCTACAAGGAGGAAGGCACGACCACCACCCCATTCGACATGGCGGTGAAGAACGAAATCGACCGCTTCCATCTGGTCATCGACGTGATCGAGCGCGTGCCCGGCCTGAAAGTCCGCGGCGCCCACCTGCGCCAGCAAATGGAACAGCGCCTGATCGATCACGAGCTGTACATCCGCGAACACGGTGAGGACATGCCGGAAATCCGCGATTGGCGCTGGCCCGCCGTCGCCACCGAGGGCTGACACCCCGACCACCCTCTTCCCGCGCGATTCTCCCTGTGGATCGGTTGACTGTGGTCTATTGTTAGCACCCACATTCAATTAGTCAGATGCAATCAAGGCAGGGAAGCGTATGGGAACGGACAAGACGCATATCGTCCGTAGTCGGTCCGGCACCGGACTGCTCCTGCTGCCCTTCCTGCTGGCCACGCCGGCCGGTCAGCTCATGGCGGCGGATTCCGCGGACGCCAGTCGCGTGGCGGCCGTGGAATTGGCCCGCGAAGGCCAGCTCGATCGCGCCATCGCGAGGCTGGAGTCCCTGGACGCGGCTCACCCGGGTGACCGCCGCATCCTCGGCGACCTGATCGTCCTGCATCGCCAGGCCGGCGACAACGCCGCCATCCTCGAGCGCACGGCAGGGCTCACCCCCTCCGAGGTGCCGGAGTATGCCCATATCGCCTGGGCCGGCGCGCTGCGTGATGCCCGCCACTTCGAACAAGCCGCCGCCGTCCTGAAAAACTCCCACCGCCGTCTCGGCACGCCCGCCAGCGTGCGCTACGGCGTGGTCAGCGCCGAGGCGGGCGACACAGCCACCGCCATCGACGTCCTCCAGGGCATTGATCCGCTGCCCGAGTCCGCCAGCGAAATCGCGATGATGGCCTACGGCATGCGGTTATCCGCGCATGTTCGCGAGGCGCTCGCACTGGCCAACTACGCCCGCCGGGCCGACCCCGAGGCCCCGTCTCCCTACGTGGAACAGACCCTGGCCCTCTGGCAGCTGGGTGCCGCCGAACGCGCCCTGGAGGCCGTCCGCACCCACCCGGAACGGTTCGAACCCGATGTCCGGCTGCAGATCGAGGCCGACGCCATCGCCGCCGACATCCGCCAGGCAATCGACCAACGTGACCAGCTGCTTGTCGACTCACGGCCCAAAGAGGCCAACGCCGTCATGTCTGCCCCATTGCGGCGGCTGGACGGCTTTATCGCGCGCGTACCCACGGACCACCCGCAACACCGCCGCGCGCTCTACGACCGGATCTTTCTCCTGCGCGAGAGCGAGTGGATGCCCGAGACCATCGCGACCTGGGAGACGCTGCCGGCCGATCCGATACCGCCGCCATTCGCCCGACGGGCCGCCGCGGACGCCTACCTGGCCGAGAAGCAGCCGGAGGCCGCCTTGCCCCTCTACGAATCGCTGCTGCCCGCCTCGGGCCCCGCCGACCTGACCCTGTTGCTCGACCTTTACTACACCCTGATCGCACTGGAAGACTACGATCGAACGGCCAAGGTGCGGGATCGCGCCGCCGCGGCCCCCGCCTGGCTACCCACCGCCCCCGGGCGGGATCCTGTCCCGAACTGGGAACGGGTCGATGTCGACCAGCTCCTGGTCAATGACGCCGCGTATCGCCAGCAGGACGCCGAGGCCTGGCGACGCAGCGGCGAACTGGTCGATGCCGCCCCGGCGCATTCCGGACTGTGGAGTCAGCGCGCCCAGATCGCCCGCTGGCGCGGCTGGCCGGAACGGGCGGAAATGTTCACGGCACAGGCCGAGGCCTGGGCTCCCGAGGCGCTGGAAACGCGGCTCTCGCACGCGGCCGATGCCCGAGACCTGGGTCACTGGGAGGCCTGGGAGGCAGAAGTCGACGCGCTGGCGCAAGACTTCCCTCACGATAGCCGGGTCCAGCGTCAGCTAGATGAGCTGGATGACCGCGATCGCTTTTCGATCGAGAGCGAAGTCACCGTCGGCCGCACCCGCGGCGGTGAAGCACTGGTCTCCGGTAGCGACGACCAGAGCTGGCGCACGCGGCTGAACTCGCCCTGGTCGGCACACGACGTCCGCGCCTTCGTCGAACACCGCCGCGAAACGGCTACCTACGACGAGACGGAAGGCACCCACGACCGGGTCGCGGCCGGTGTCGAGTGGGCCGCCGATCGCAAACGCGCCTGGGCGGCCGTGCATCGCAACCGCCTCGGCAGCGCCGAAGCCGGCGTGGCCGCCGGTTGGTCGCAGTGGCTCAACGACCACTGGCAGATCGGCATCGAGGGCGACTCCTATTCACTCGAGACCCCGTTGCGAGCAAAAGAGGCGGGTCTCGAAGGCTGGTCGGCCAGCGCCTCGGTCAACTGGCGCGCCTCGGAATCGCTGGCGGCCTACGCCACCACCGGCCTGCTCGCCATCGACGACGGCAACCGGCGTCTGTCGCTCGGCACCGGCGTCACCCGCCGGGTCTCGGCCGGACCACACCATGTCACCGACCTGGGCGGCGACCTCTTCTACCAGGACAACAGCCAGCCCGGCGGGCCGTACTACAACCCCGAGAGCTCGGGCAGCGCCGCGATCCGGGTCGACCACGACTGGATCACCTGGCGCCGTTACGATCGCGCCTTCACCCAGCGTTTCCATGCCGCCACCGGCATGGGGTACCAGGCCGACTTCGGCAGCAACCCCGTGATCGAGCTCCGCTACGAACATCGCTGGGACCTCAACCGCCGCTGGGCCATGCGCTACGGCATCGGCTGGTCCAGCGTGGCCTACGACGGCGAGCGCGAACGACGACTGTATGGCCTATTCGGTCTGGAAGGGATTTTCTGATGGCACGTTGGATAGCACGACTCACCTCCCTGGTCACCGGCCTGCTACTCGCCGGCAACGTTCTGGCCGCCTTGCCCGACGTGCCCGACGGCCAGTTCATGGCCCTGTGCTACCACGACGTCCGCGACGACGTGATCGCCGAGCGCGATGCCGACCCCTATGCCGTCAGTACCGCCCGCCTGGTCGCCTGGTTCGACTGGATGGAGGCCAATGATTGGCAGCCGGTCTCCCTCGATCAGATTATCGCGGCGCGCTCGGGCGGCACGCCACTGCCGGACAGCGCCGTGCTGCTGACCTTCGATGACGGCCTGGCCAGCCTCTACACCCACATCTTCCCGTTGCTGGTGGCCTACGACTATCCCGCCCTGTTCGCGCTGCAAACCGGCTGGCTGGAGACCGTCTGGAACGACGCCGAGGTGACCTACACGCCGCAGGGATTCGCCGAGCCGACAACGAAGACGGGGGGCAGCATCGCCGACACGGTCACCTACAATGAGCGGCCACTCGGGCCCGAGGGCTTCGTCACACCCGCCCAGATCCGGGAAATGCACGATGGTGGGCTGGTCGAGTTCGCCAGCCACAGCCACGACCTGCACCGCGGCATCCTCGGCAACCCGCAAGGCAACAAACAACCGGCGGCCATCACGCGGCGCTTCGACCCACAAACCGGCGAATACGAGAGCGATGCCGTCTTCCGCCATCGCATCCGCGAGGATCTCCAGCGCAGCCGGGCGATGATCGAGTCGCTCACCGGCCGGGCGCCGCGGGCCATCGTCTGGCCCTACGGCGCACACAGCGGGGAGGTGGACGCCATCGCCGCCGAGGTCGGCATGCCCTGGTCGTTCTCGCTGGGCGGCACGCCCCTCAATACCCCGGAGGAGGAAACATTTTCCCGCGCGCTGATCGTGGACGACCCCCTCCCGCTCGAAGTCGCCACCGAGGCCCGGCCGGCCGGCGAGCATCCGGTCAACCTGCCCGCACCGCAACGCGCGGTGCAAATCGACCTGGACTACGTCTACGATCCCGACCCGGAGCAGACCAACGCCAATCTCGGGGCGCTCCTCGACCGCATCAAGGCCCTGGAAGTCCGCACGGTCTACCTGCAGGCCTTCGCCGACCCCGACGGGGACGGCAATGCCGCCGAGCTGTATTTCCCCAACCGGCACCTGCCGATGCGGGCCGACCTGTTCAACCGGGTCGCCTGGCAACTGCGCACCCGCGCGGGCGTGCAGGTCTACGCCTGGATGCCACTGCTGTCCTTCGACCTGCCCGACGCCGAACGCAAGCGCGCACTGTCCGTTACCCGGTCGGGCCCCGAGGGCGAGCCGGTACTGGTGGCCGATGCCGACTACCGGCGCCTGAGCCCTTTCCTGCCAGAATCGGAGCAAATCGTGGGCGAGATCTACGCCGATCTCGGGCGCGCGGCCAGCAGTATCAGCGGGTTGCTCATCCACGACGACGCGTACCTCGCGGCCGACGAGGACCGGACCGCCTGCCGCAGCGAGGCACGCTGGCCCGGCACGAACACCCCGATCACCGATTGTGACCTGCCGCCGGCACGCAAGACGCAGGCGCTGATCGACTTCGGCCAGGCGGTCACGCAACGACTGACACATCACGTCCACGACTCCCTCGACTTCCGGGTGGCGCGCAATCTCTACGCCCGGGTGGTCCTCGATCCGGACGCGGAGGCACGCTTCGCCCAGTCGCTGCCGCCGTTCCTGGCGGCCTACGACGAGACGGCCATCATGGCCATGCCCTGGCTCGACGGCACCGAACTGCCACCCGATGTCTGGCTCGGCCGACTTGCTGATGCCGTCGAGGCGCAGGCGGGCGGTTTCGAGGACGTGGTCTTCGAGCTACAGGCCCGCGACTGGCGCGGCGAAGGCCGATGGGTGGAGGGTGAGACCCTCCGCGACTGGATGGAACAGCTCATGCGCCGCGGAGTCCTCAACCTGGCCTATTACCCGGATGACTTCCTCAATAACCGCCCACGCTTCGAACCCACCCGGGAAGGTATTTCGCTCAAAGCCTTCCCGCATCGGCGATAGGAGACCGAGGGCATGAACATCGACTGGCTGCTGGACTTCGTTTTCTTCTACCCCCTGGTGATGGCCTGGGTATGGATGATCGGTGGCACTTGGTACTTTTTCCGCTGGGAACGAGCGAAACACGGTGACATGGATCACCCGCCCACGATCAAGGATGCGCCGCCGTGCAGCATCATCATTCCCTGCTTCGACGAGGGCATCGACATCCGGGACACCGTGCACTACGCGCATGCAACCGAGTACCCGGACTTCGAGATCGTCGCCGTCAACGACGGCAGCAGCGACGAGACCGGCCGCATCCTCGATGCACTCACCGAGGAATACCCGCGCCTGCGGGTGGTGCACCTGGCGACCAACCAGGGCAAGGCCATCGCGCAGCGCACCGGGGCACTGGCCGCCAAGCACGAATTCCTGATCGGCATCGACGGCGACGCCCTGCTCCACCCCAAGGCGGTGGCCTGGATGATGGCCCACCTCAACTCGGGGCCGCGTGTCGGCGCGGTCACCGGCAACCCGCGCATCCTCAACCGCAGCACCTTGCTGGGCAAACTGCAGGTAGGCGAATTCTCCGCGACCATTGGCCTGATCAAGCGCGCCCAGCGAGTCTACGGGCGCATCTTCACCGTCTCGGGCGTGATCGCCGGGTACCGCCGCACCGCGCTGGACCGCGTCGGGTACTGGAGCCACGACATGATCACCGAGGACATCGATATCTCCTGGCGGCTGCAGCTTGACTACTGGGACATACGCTACGAACCCAACGCCCTGTGCTACATCTACATGCCAGAAACGCTGGGCGGGCTGTGGCGTCAGCGCCTGCGCTGGGCCCAAGGCGGCGTGGAGACGATTCTGCGACACGCCCCCGGCCTGTTCCACTGGGACAAGCGCCGCCTCTGGGCGGTGGCCGCCGAGTACACCGTCAGCATCCTGTGGGCCTATGCCATGGCGACCGTGTTGGTGATCTACCTGCTCGGCCTGATCTTCGAGTTGCCGCCAAGCTGGGACGGGCCGAGCATCATCCCGCAGTGGGCCGGGGTCATTCTCGGCATCACCGCCCTGTTGCAGTTTGTGGTCAGCCTGCTGATCGACCGGTACTACGAGCCCAACCGGCGTTTTTTCCGCAACTACTTCTGGGTGATCTGGTATCCGCTGGCCTTCTGGCTGCTGTCGATGGCGACCACGGTGGTCGCGCTGCCCAAGGCCATTCTCAAGCGGTCGGGCAAGCGGGCCCGCTGGGTCAGCCCGGACCGCGGACTGCGACCACCGGAGGAATGAAATAATGAAACGTTCCCTTCCCCGCCTGCCGAACATCATCGAGCGCAACGACCTGCTAACCCCCAGCGAACGTCGCGTGGGCCAGATCGTCGGCCTGGTCGCCTGGGCGATTTGGATCTACCTGTTTACGCCCACCATTGCCCTGATCGGCTGGCTGCTCGGCGCGGAGCTGTTCGAGCGCCACATCCTCAAAGACCCCATGGGCACCCTAGAGGCCGTGCAGACCTACGTGCTGGTGATCCTGATCGCCGGGCTGATCTTCATCGGCTGGGCGAGCTACAACTGGATACGCTTTCGCAATCGCGAGCGGCGTCTTGCGCCACCGCCACTCAGTTCCCAGGATTTGGCGCGCCGCTTCGGCATCTCACTGGCGGACGCCGAGAGCATCGAGAATCACCGCATCGTGACCGTGCATTTCAACGAGGGTGCCGAAATCCTCGACATCGTGGCCCAAGACCCGGTGCCCACGGGCATCCCTCGGCCGGCCGGCGTCTCCTCGTCAACTGCCGAACCATCCAGCCGCTGAACTGAGGGCCACAACGCAAAGCCCCCGGGAGATCGAATCTCACGGGGGCTGTCTCGTTGCGGCCAATCCAGGGTTATTGGATCTTCAGATAGGCGTAACCGTCACGCTGCAGATCGGCGATCTTGGCCACCCCGGAGCCCACCAGGCCGACACCCTCGTAAAGCTTGTCCTCCGACAGAGCGACCTCGCTTCGGGTGACACCACAGAGATGCACCTTGACCTGCCGAATCTTTATCAGGGTCTGCAAGCGCCCCTTGAGCTCCGCCCGACGCTCGTCCAGCGCCGCGTCGGTGGCAAAAGGCGTGCCCTCCAGTGGATCGTCGGTGGCAAAGCGAACCCCGGCCCCGACCAGCACCAGATGCACATCCCAGGGCAGAAGTTTCTGCTCGGCATCATTGATCAAGTTGTTGATCGAGGTGAGCGTGGCCGAGTAGCGGGTGGGGTCGGCAAAATCGACGTGGTAGACGACGCGCTGGGTGTCATCGGCCTGCGCCGGACCCTGGGCCGACAACGCCAGTGCGGTGGCCGCCATCAAGAGGACGACCGATCGGATGAGGCGTGGGGCCATGTTGCTGGCGTGGCCCAGAACAGAGGAAAAAGCAGTCATTTCGTTACTCCCGTCAAGCGATACACAAGGAGCATAGTCGATCACCGACGCTCAGGGCTGAGGCGGCACGCTGCGACGATCCGGATACTGGCGCTGGGTGTACGCCGCCAGCGCATTGGCCAGCTTGATGCCCGGATTCTCCGCACAGAAGGCAAGCACCGCCTCCTTGGCCGCCGAGGCGGGCTGGCCGGCCTGGAGGTCGTAGGTGTTGCGGAGAATCACGTTGCCCGCGGTGAGATACCCGGCGATGAAACCGTCCAGCCGCCCCCGGCTGCCCGGGTGGTTGCCGTCGGCGACTGCCACGACATCCGCGCAGGACCAGTTGCCCGGACCAAAGGCAACATAACGACCCTCGACGCTCTTGGCGGCCCCGAGCGTCGGCAGGGCGAGGAAAGCCGTCGCGGCAACAAGGGCGGTAACCACCGCGGAGGACCGTTCGATCCGGGGCATCGGACTCTCCTGTCAGCCGAACTGCAGATCAAAACCGCAGTTGGCGATGTAGGCCTGTTCGCGCTCGAGGTCGGCCACGGTCAGCGGGTGATCTTCCAGCCAGCCTGCCGCGAACGAGAGCTCCAGCCGATTACCCTCGGCATCGCCCCGGACCTGGCAGGGGGAAATGCCCTCGCCCCGATCACGGTGGAACAGCACGGCCAGACGCAGGATCACGGCCAGGCGCATCGCCAGCGGGCGCATGTCGTCGTCGAGCGTCTCGAAGCGCGCCGGCTTGAACTTGCGACGGTGGGCATGCACCAGCGCGGCGACTGCCGTTTGCGCCGTGCGGGTCAGGCCCGGCATGTCGGCATGCTCCAGCACATAGGCGCCGTGGTGATGATAGCCGGAATGCGAAATCGCCAAGCCCACCTCGTGAACGCGCGCGGCCACGTCCAGCCAGGTGGCCAACGGCAGCGCCTCGCTGGTCTCATCACTAGTTGCTCCCCACTCGGCCTCGACCTGACTCCACAGCGCCGCGGTGGTCGTCGCCACGTGCTCGGCATGATCGGCATCGACGTTGAACATCCGTTGCAGACGTCCGACGGTCAGGTCACGCACGTCATCGAAATCCTGGCGCTCGAGCCAGTCGTAGATCAGCCCCTCGCGCAACGCACCGTCGGAAATCCCCATGCGCTCGATGCCCAGCGCCTCAAAGACCGCCCGCATCGCCACCAGCCCGCCGACGAATACCGGCTTGCGGTCATCGGAAAGCCCGTCGAGCGAGAGCTTGGCGAGGCTGCCGGCCTTGAGCACGGCCTTGCGAATCGCGTCCAGCCCCGCCAGCGTCAGGCTGCCATCGCCCCAGCCGTTAGCCTCCGCCACCGTGGCCAGCGAGCGAGCGGTGCCACTGCTGCCCACGGCGCGCGCCCAGCCCAGCTCGCGGTAGGCACGCTGGTAACTCATCAGCTCCAGTTCAGCCCAGCGTTCGGCCTTGAGCATGCGGTTCTTGTCGTACTTGCCGTCACTGAAATGATCGGAGGTCAGTCGCACGCAACCGAGCGGCGCGCTCTCCATGCGCACCGGCTCGAACCCTTCGCCAATGATCAATTCGGTCGAGCCGCCGCCGATGTCGACCACCAACCGGCGCCCGTCGGCCGGCACATCGCTGTGGGCCACGCCGAGATACACCAGCCGTGCCTCCTCGCGCCCGCCGATGATCTCGATCGGGTGCCCGATGGCCTGCTGCGCGCGGCGGATGAACGTCGCACCGTTCTTCGCCGCCCGCAAGGTGTTGGTCCCGACGATGCGCACCCGCCCCCGGGGCATGCCCGACAGGCGCTGGCCGAATCGCCGCAGGCAATCCAGCCCGCGCTCGATCGCCTCACTGGAGAGATGCCCGCGCTCGTCCAGCCCCCCGGCTAGGCGCACCATCTCCTTCATGCGGTCGATGACCTGTAGCTGACCCGCTTCAACCCGGGCGACCAGCATGTGAAAACTGTTGGACCCCAGGTCCACCGAGGCGATGACTTCTCCGTCCTGCATGGGCTTTGGAATCCCGGCTGAGTGCCACCTCGAGTGGAAACGAGGCAGGCATCTGGATTGATCCGTCTGGATGAGCGAAGGCCGCATCGTCGCGACGCCTCCTCGCATTATGTCCATTTTGCCGGTGACCAGAAACCCTGCCGACTCGACACCCGTGAGTCTTGCGAGCAATCGACAGATCGATTAGCGTAAAAAGTCACAACCTGATACACACCCATCATCTCAAGGACGAGAGACGTGGTACTTCCCCGATGCCGCCCAAGCGGCTTCGGCCAGCGCATGGCATGGACCCGCATGGCATGGATCGCCGTGTCGCTGGCCGGGGCGTTTGCGCCCCCTGCCATTGGGCAGGCAACCAATCCGACCGACGAGTCGCTCCGCCTCCAGGAGCGCCAGCAGGATCTGCGCGACCGGCTCGAATCCGGGCCGGCCGTGCGTCTGCCGCGTAAATCCCGCCCCTCCCCCCGACTGCCCGAACACGAGACGCCCTGTGTCGAGATCGAGCGCATCCGGCTGACCGAAGATGCGCGCCCGCGCTTCGAGCGCGCCCTCGACAGGGCGCTGGCCCATCTGGGATGGCAGGGCCGCCACTGTCTGGGCAAGCGGGGCATTGACGCGATCCAACGCGAGGTCCAGCAGCAACTGATCGATGCCGGCCTGATCACCACCCGCGTGAGCGCGCCACCGCAGGATCTCGACAAGGGCCAATTGGTTTTGGCGATGCTGCCGGGCCGAGTCGGCAGCGTGCGCGCGAGCGCCACCGCCGACAAACGCGCCCAACCACGCCCCGCCTTCCCCATCCGTGACAACGACCTGCTCGATCTGCGCGACATCGAACAGGGGCTGGAGAATCTCGAACGACTGCCGAGCGTCTCGGCCGACATCGCCATCCAACCCGGCGAGCACCCCGGCGAAAGCGATGTCGTGGTCGATTGGCAGCAGGACTTCCCGCTGCGACTCTCGCTGTCCGTCGACGACTCGGGCAGCCGGGAAACAGGGCGATTCCTCGGCACGGCGACGGTGTTTGGCGATCACTTGTTCGGCCTCAACGGACTGCTCTACGCCAGCCTCACTCGCAATCTCGGACTCGATGATCGCGAGCGCCCGGGCGGCACCGAGTCTTACACCCTGCACTACTCCGTTCCCCTCGGTCACTGGCGATTGGGCGCCACCGCCAGCCGCTTTGCCTATCACCAGACGATCGCCGGCCTTGATCGCAACTACCGCTACAGCGGCAAGGGCGAGCGGCATGAGCTGGAAATCGCCCGGGTGGTGCATCGCTCCGATGTCGGCCGCACCCGTATCAAGGCCACCGCGTGGCTGCAGACCTATTCCAACGCGATCGACCAGACCCGCATTTCCGTGCAGGACCGTCGCATGGCCGGGTACTCGACCGGCATCGAACATCGACACTTTTTCGGCCGCAGCACGCTTGATGTTTCGCTGAGCCATCGCTGGGGCACCGGCATGCTCGGCGCGCGCCGAGCGCCCGAGGAGGCGTTTGGCGAAGGCACCTCCCGACCGCACATCACCTCGGTCCACGCCCGCCTGGACGCCCCGTTCGCCCTCGGCGACCAGCCCCTGCGCTATCGCGGCCAGATTCGGGGCCAGTTCAATCACACGCGCCTGATCCCGCAGGACCGTTTCGCCATCGGCAGCCGCCATTCCGTGCGCGGCTTTGGCGGCAACCTGCTGATCAGCGGCGAGCGCGGCGCGTTCTGGCGCAACGAACTGCACCTGGAACTCCCCGGACCACTGCACCCCTACCTCGCGCTGGATGCCGGCCGAGTCGACGGCCCATCGACTCGCGAATTGCCTGGCCGGCACCTGGTGGGCGCGGCCCTCGGCCTGCAATGGCGTTGGAAGAACACCTGGATTGACGCCTGGGCGGCTCGCGCCATGGATCGGCCGGCCGCCTACCCCGACCCCGGGCTGCAGGCCGGCTTTCAGGCCGGCATCCACTTCTGAACTCGAACACCAGTGCACGACAAGGACACGTCATGACACATTCGCTTCGAACCCACTCATCCCGCGCGTTGACGGCATGGATTGCCTCGACGCTTGTTGCCCCGACGGTTGCCGCCAGCGAGATCCGCTCGCACCCGGACGCCCGCGGTGAGAATCGCCCCGGCATCCATCAATCGGCCAACGGCACGCCCGTGGTCGAGATCACCACGCCGGGAACCGACGGCGTGTCACACAACGTCTACCAACAACTCGACGTCGACAAGGCCGGGGTGGTCTTCAACAACGGGCGCCAGACAAGCGCCACGGAGCTTGCCGGACAGATCGGCGCCAACCCGGCACTCGTCGGCGGCACGGCCGACCTGATCCTCAACGAGGTGCGTGCCGCCTCGCCCAGCCAGCTGGCCGGGTACCTGGAAATCGGCGGCAACCCGGCGGATCTGGTCGTCGCCAATCCCGCCGGCATCACCTGCAACGGCTGCGGCTTTATCAATGCCGAGCGCGCCATGCTGACCACTGGCCGCCCGCTGTTCGAGGACGAGCGCTGGACCGGCCTGGATGTCCGCGAGGGCCGCATCCGCATCGAGGGTGATGGCATGGACGCCAGCCGCACCGCCGAGGCCGACCTGCTGGCCCGTGCCATCGAGATCAACGCCGGCATCTGGGCCGATCACCTCGATGTCACCACCGGCATCGGCGACTTCGACCGTGAAGGCCAGCTCATTGAATCGGCCGCAGCCGCTACCGCATCGCCCGAGTGGGGCATCGACACCGCCCGGCTCGGCGGCATGTACGCCAACAAGATCCGGCTCGTCGCGAACGAACACGGCGTGGGTGTGCGAAACGACGGCACCTTGGCCGCCGGCACGGAAGGCATGGCCGTCACGGCCGACGGCAAACTGGTCAACAACGGCACCGTCGCCTCCGCGGGCAGCGCCGCGATGCAGGCCGAGACGATCGTCAACCCCGGCGAGATGCACGCCGAAGGCGGTCTTGCACTCGACGCCGCGCAAGCGATCGATAACCGTGACGGCCGCATCGTTGGACAGGCGGACGTCACCGTCAAGGCATCGACCATCGACAACCGCACAGGCCAAACACTCGCCGGCGGAACGCTGAGACTGTCGGCTGACGCCGGCATACTCAACGAGGGCGGGCTGTCTTTTGGCGAGGGAGGCCTGAGCATGGTCACGCCCTCGATGTCCGGCGATGGTCAGTGGCTCTCGGACGGCGACATCGAGGCCACGATCCGGGGCGATCACCGCCATCAGGGCGAAATGGCCGCCAACGGCAATCTCACGCTGAGCGTCGAAGGCAGATTGGCAAATCAGGGGCGACTGACGGCGGACGGCGAGGCCAACGTCGGCGCCAAGGACGTGGACAACCGGGCCACCGGCGAGATCGCCGCCAGCCGCCTCGACCTGGCCGCCGAGGATCGGCTCGACAACCACGGGCTCGTCGATGGCGGCGAGGTCCACGTCACAGCCACGACCATCGAGAACACCGTGACTGGCCGAATCTACGGCGATTATCTTTCAGTCACCGCCGACCACCTGCTCAATCTCGGCGATGACACCAGCGCCGCAACCCTGGCCGCCCGCAGCCGCCTGCACCTGGCGGTCGACAAGTTGGAGAACCGTTACGAGGCGTTGGTCTTCAGTGCCGGCGACATGCGTATCGAGGGCCACGACGACGCTTTTGCCGGCCACCTTGTCAACGAGGGCGCCACCATCGAGGCGCTCGGCAACCTGTCGGTCGCCGCCGACCGGATCGACAACCTCAACGCCGGGCTGGTGACCGCCCAGGTCGACGAGCCACCGGTCCAGGAATCCTGGATACAGCTCCGGGGCAGCCAGCGCACCTTCGACGCCGCCGACTGCACGAGCCTGTACCACGAGAACGTCTGGTGCCAGGGCTACCCGCACGAGATCTCCGACTTCACCTGGTTCCAGACCACCGCCGTCACCTCGCATACCGAGGTCGTCGAAACCCACCCGGCGACCCTGCGCGCGGGCGGGAACATGACGCTCGACGGCGGCACGCTGCGCAACCGCGACAGCCAGATGATCGCCGGCGACAGCCTGCTGGCCGATCTCGACGACCTCGACAACCGCGCCACCCAAGGCCGGGACATCACCCGGCGCGAGGGCACCGCCAGCTTCACTACGGTGGAGTCCTGCGGCACGTTCGGGTCGGATCACTGCCGCGAATGGCACGGCACCAGCCCCTACCGCCCGGCACCGGAATACGGCACGCCCTACGATCTACCCACCGTCACCTACACCGATCAGGCCGGCGCCAACCCGTCCGTGTCCACGATCCCGGGCGCGTCGGCCAACTCGCCCTCCACGAGCCCCACGCTCCCCAATGCCAGCCTGTTCCGCATCCGGCCGGACAACCCCAACACCCCGCTGATCGAGACCGACCCCCGCTTCGCCAGTTACCGCCACTGGTACGGCTCCAATGCCATGCTCGATGCCCTGAGCCGCGACCCGGCCTATACCCAGAAACGACTTGGCGACGGTTTTTACGAACAATCGCTCGTCCGCCAGCAGGTAATCGAGCAGACCGGGCAACGCCGCCTCGCCGGCTTTGCCGATGACGAAACCCAGTTCCGCGCCCTGATCGACGCCGGCATCGCCCTCGGCAAGGATCTCGAGTTGGTACCGGGTGTACGCCTGCAAGCCGAGCAACTCGCGCAACTCACCGCCGACATCGTCTGGCTGGAAGAGCAGGACGTCAGCATCGACGGGCAAAGCCGAGAGGTCCTGGTCCCGCGCCTGCACCTCGCCGATGGCCCGCCCCGGCCAGCCGGCAACTCGGGACGCATCGCCGCACGGCAGCTCGAATTCGCCGTCGACGGCATCGCCACCAATCGCGGCGATCTCGCCGCACGCGACACGCTTACCCTGTCCGCCAACCGCATCGAGAATCTCGGCGGCACCATCGAGGCCAATCGCACCCAACTCGCGGCCGACACCGACATCCAGCAGCGCGGCGGCGAGATTCGCGGGCAACGGGCCTTGTCCCTGGCCGCCGGGCGGGACATCACTGTCGCAGCCGATACCCGCCACGACGACATCGGCGTCGGCACCAACCGCTTCTCCCGCGACCAGATCGTCGACCGCAGCCGCATCGCCCTCACCGGCGACGGCGAGCTGACCGTCACCGCCAGGCGCGACCTGACGCTGCAAGCCGCCGAGGTCACACATGACGGCGACGGAACCACCACGCTGGCCGCCGGACGCGACCTGCGCCTGACCACGGCCACCAAGGGACAAGACGAGTCGATCGCCTGGGACTCGGACAACCGGCTTGTCCAAGGCACTCTCCGCGAGGTCGGGGCTGTCATCGACACCCAGAGCGATCTCGAGCTGATCGCCGGACGCGATCTCTCCGCACGAGCCGCCAACATCGACGGCGGCGACGGCACCGTCACGCTGACCGCGCGCCGCGACATCCAACTGGCCGACGGTGAGGCGACCCGCCACTGGGAGGAAGCTCACCGACTCGAGGACGACAGTTGGGCCTCGAGCACCGTCGCTATCTCGCACGAGACCGCCAACGATCACCGGAGCCAGGCATCCCGACTGAGCGGGGGCGCCGTGCGACTCTCCGCCGATCAAGACATCGTCGTGCAGGGCAGTCATGTCGACGCTCTTCACGACCTCTCGGTGCTGGCCGGGGGAGACATCCGGTTGTTGGCCGGCGAGGAACGTCACGAGGAAAGCCACTTCAGTGACAAGCAACGCTCCGGCTTCACGACGAGCGGGTATAACCGCTCGCGGAGCACCTTTTCCAGGGAGGAGCAACGGGTCCAGCATGTCGCCTCATCCCTGCACAGCCGGCAGGGCGACGTCACGCTACTCGCCGGCCTGGCCGAGATCATCCCGGCCGATGGAGGAGCCGTGGTCGTCGACGGCAGCCGCGTCTCCGCCGATGCCGGGCGCCTGGATCTCGCCGGGCAGCAGATCCTGCTCACCACCACCCAGGACAGCACCCGCACCACGGCCGCCCGACTCAAACGCAAGAACACCTGGGCCTTCGCCACTGGCTTACCCGAAGGCGCCAAAGACTCGCTCGACACTGAGCGGCGGCAACTGACCGCCAACGGCAGCACCCTGAGCGGACGCGAGGGCGTCTCTCTTCTGACCAACGGGCTTATAGACGTCACCGCCGCCCAACTCGAATCCTCCGACGGGGGCGTCGACATCAACGGCGGCCAAGTCCACATCCGCACCGCCCGCGACCAGCTGTCAGCGACCCACGACGAAAGCCACGAGAAGACTGGCGTCAGCTGGCGCGACCTCACCGGTATGTTCACTCCCGGCCAGGGCGTCGGCTACGAGACCTCGGCCGAACAGGTAGACAGCGAATCCACGCTCGCGCCGGCCACAATCAACGGCCGCCACGTCGCTATCCGCAGCATGCAAGACGATATCGATCTCACCGCCGTGCGAATCGAGGCGAGTGGTGACGAAACGGAGCAAGCCGGCGTCCGCATCGATGCCGCCGGCGATTTGTACTTCGGCACCGTCACCACCGAGACCTTCCATCGACGGGACGAAACGCACGAGGATCTCGCCTGGCAAGGTGCCGAGGGCGAGGGTCGATACAACGAGCAAATCCATTACAACCGGCTGAACGCCGAGCGAGTCAAGCTACGGGCCGGCGACCGCGTCACCGCCGACATAACGTCGCACGAACCCGTCGAGATACTGGCCCGGGCGCCTGGCATGGACTGGCTCCGAGCCTTGCGCGACACCCCCTCTTTAACCGACCAAGTTGACTGGCAAGCGATCGAAGAGGCTCACGAACACTGGTCGTATGACGAGCAGGGGCTCACGCCGGCAGCCGCCACCGTGGTCTCAGTGGCCGTTGCCTATCTCACGGCAGGCGCAGGCGCAGGCATAGTCAACGCGGCAGCTGTTTCTGGTGCAGCCTCGACAAGCGCTGGGGCTATTGCAGCCGGCATGGCTCAAGCAGCCACCACGAATTTGGCAACGCAGGCCGCTCTTGCCGCCTTAAACAACGAAGGCAACCTCAGCCAAGCCATCAATGACATGGATGGAACCGAAACAGTTAAGCAAATCCTAGCCAGCATGCTGACCGCAGGGATCGATACCGCGTACTCCGGGGACTATGGGGTCAGTCAATTTTCCGCAAAAACGGTAACGGGCTGCGTAAGCAGCAAGCTAATGGGGAAAAGTTGCAAGTCGGGAGCCCTTGAAACAGCAGCTCTAACAAGCGCGCAATGGGTCGGGCACGCTTTGCGGAAACATCAAATAGAATCATCCAAGCGCTTCCCCGGCATATGCGATCAGAGTGGCAAGTGTCTCTCCAACATAAGCGGAAAAAGCGCGGGCATAGATGGGGACAACGTCAAAATAGGAGGGGGAAGAATGGAAATAAGCAAGATATGCGACATCGCACCTGTTCTTTGCGCAGACCCAAAAACAGGACGTGTCACGAACAAAATATCATCGCGATACAAAGACTCGCGCTCGGGCACGATCATAATACCTGACGGGCTAAAACTAGCAGACGGACAGGCGCTTACCATAGAAAACATCTCAGGACAGCTTCCCCGCAGCCCCCTGGGTGGAATTCAAGGATCCCAAGGCATACTTGACCTATTCGGAATAGGAAAAGATTACAAACCCGGGTCTTTCGCGGACATACTAGTCGAATCCTTCGCGGGACCACACGACTGGCTAAACAGTAGCCATTACTATGGGGCCGACGGGAATATAAGCCAAGCAAATGGAATCTGGGGAATGGAGGCATGGAACTT